>JAGGZT010000033.1 GCA_021161905.1 Acidobacteriota bacterium
AGAAGAATAAGAATAACCGGGCTGCATCCTCCCCTTTTTCTCGGCGATCACCGATACTCCAACGCTAACCCCGCTTTCCCGGTAGCTCACCGATATCCCCTCTGAATTCTCGATGTAGATCGTCCCCTCCGCTTCTCCATAACTCGCTCCAGAAGAACGCTTTACCAAGGGATCGATTGAAGTCGCTATCTTCTCGAGCTTTTTAAGGAGGGCTATCTTCGATTCGAGGGAGATCCCCTTAAGAGAGGAATCGTATATATTGACCTTGGGTATGCTACCGCTTTCTCTCGGAAGGATGTTGTACTTATCCACACTCGATTTCCTGGCTAAGGCAACCGCTTTATCCACCAGAAGCCCAAGCGCCTCCTCGCTGAAATCGGAGCTATCGACGAACGCCATCCTACCATCTATGATCACCCGGAGACCTACACCCTTAGCCCGCGCCTCCTTTACCGCCTCGACCTCACCTTCCCTCACCTCTATCTCGAGCTCCCGCCCCTCCTCAAGGTAAGCCTCGGCGGCGGTAGCTCCCTTCTTTAAGCACCTATTTACTAAACTCTTGGCTAAGATCTTATAGTCCATAGCAAAACCCCTCCTAAGACTTAGGAAGAAGGAGACTACCTCCTGCTTCCGCCAACCTTTATGCTCTTCGCCACTCGAACGGTAGGCTGACCTACGGTGACCTCCACCCATTGACCTCCTTTACCACAGTTGCCCGGGGCAAAGGCGAGATCGTTTCCCACCATATCCACATTGGAAAGGACATCAAAACCACGTCCGATCAAGGTAGCACCACGAACAGGATAGGCGATCTTCCCGTTCTCGATGATATAGGCTTCACGGACATCGAAGTTGAACTGACCGGTAGCAGGGTTCACTGAACCACCGGAAAGCGCTCTGACAAAAAGCCCCTTCTTGGTTGCCTTTATTATCTCCTCTGGATGATGCTTCCCATTGGCAAGGAAGGTATTCCGCATCCGAGGAATGGGATAGTAACGGAAGGACTGCCTTCTTCCACTCCCGGTGGGCTTCATCTTGAGCATCTTGGCTGAGATGAGATCGTGCATATAACCCCTCAACACGCCGTTCTCGATCAGGACCGTCCTCTCACCGGGTGTCCCCTCATCATCGAAATCGGTGGTACCCCGGTAGTTGGGAAGAGTGCCATCATCTATAAGGGTAACCAAGGAAGAGGCAACCTTCTTCCCTATCTTGCCAGCATATATAGAGGTATTACGATAAATACCGTCTCCTTCAAGTCCATGTCCCACTGCCTCGTGAACGAGAACACCACCCCAGCCGTTGGCCATCACCACCGGCATCTCACCAGCCGGCGCTTCTCGCGCCTCGAGCATCGCGATCGCCTCACGCGCTGCCTCCTTCGCCACCTCCTCCACTTTGTACTTATTGAAGAACTCAAACCCTGAGTGTTCGCTCACCCTCTTTCTTCCCATATGTCTCTTGCCATCCTTGAAGGAGAGAGCCTGAACCACGAACCAGATCAAGGGAAGCTTGTTCCTCACCAGGAGCCCCCTCGAGTTGGCTATCGTCCGCTCTCTTACCTCATCGTAGTAGTCGATATAGACCTGGATTATCCTTGAATCATAGGCGCGAGCCGCCTTATCCGCCTTCGCCACCAGCTCAAACTTTCTATCATCGACCACCGACTCCAGAGGGACCTTTACCGTGATGTAGGAGGGAAGCTTTTTCTCCACCAGAGATGCCACCTCAACCCCAGAACCTCCACCCCTGGCGATATAGGAAGCTATCTTCGCCGCCTCCTTCAATTTTTCAAAGGAGAGATCGTCAGAATAGGCATAGCCCACCTTGTTCCCTGAAACAACCCGGATGCCTGCCCCCTGAGAGATCCCGAAATTGGCGCTTTTAACCTTCCCCTCCTCAAAGCGGATGCTGGTATTCCTCCGATTCTCGAGATAGAGCTCAGCAAAATCTCCTCCATTTGCCAACGCTACCGAGAGAAGCCTCTTCATCTCCGCTTCATCAAGCGCTCGTATCGTTCCTTCCTCTAAAGTTTTCTCCCCTGGAAAGGTGAAAAGGCGAGAGGCGATGGTGGGTGTAGCAATAAGCACCACTCCACCCTTCATCCCGTAAGAGATAAAATCCCTTCGGGTAAGCGGTTTCTCAAACAAACTATCCTTCCCCATCGCTAACTCCTTATGATTTTGAACTCACCACAAAACGAAGAAACCAGTTAACAATAAAATATACGAGAGTGTCTGTAAGTTCAAGTCCTTTCTCTGTTTCTTGACAATGGATGTAAGTTTAAGGTATAATCAAAGCTGTGAGGTGAAAAAGGTGAAGAGGAAGAGTATTGCTTTTTTAGCCTTTTTCCTACTCCTCCTTTCTATTATAGCGGAGGGAGCAGTCTCAAAAACCGGTTCCTTGGGGGGGATAGTGCTCACCCCCGATGGTAAGAAGGGGGCAAAGGGGGTGGTGGTTAAGGTGCTCGATCCGGAAAGGGGAACGCTGATCGCCGGAGCGAAGACAGACGCTTACGGTATCTATCGCATCGGTGAGATCCCTGAAGGAAGCTATGTGATCGGGGTCGAAACCAAAGAGGGGGTATTTATTGGGAGATCGCTTATCACCATTGAACCAGGGAAGGTCTCTATGATCCCCCTTAGGCTGGTAAGGGGAAAGGGTGGTTCGATCATAAGCGGTACTATCTACCGCGAGGATGGAAGGACACCTCTTTCCTCCATAGGGATCAGGGTGATAGATGCTACTACCAAAACATTGGTGGCAAAAGCCATCTCGGGGACAAAAGGGAAGTTTCTAATAGCTGGCATTCCCGGAGGAATTTATGTCCTCGTGTTTGAAAGAAGAGGAGGGGAATATATTCTTGAGAGTGAGGTACTTAAGGTCAGGCACAACTCCAGGCTCAAGCTTACCATCCGCCTAAGGGTAACCCCTCCCAAAGCAGAAGAGATAGTTAAGAGAAGGGGGCTGGTATCACTTCTCACCCAGCCTGAAGGGCTTGCTGAGATAATATCCCAAAAGGAAGGAGGTTTCTTCGCCTTCATCGAAAGCCCGAAGGGAGCGGCACTAATCATTAGTTCTGCTCTTATCCCTCCAACCGTCCTTCTCAAGAAGGAGAAAAAAGCAAGCCCTGATAAACCATAATTTGGTAGAGTTAGGAGATGAAACTTACCTCGAGCAGGTGGAAAGCGACATTTGCGGGGTTGATGATCATCCTCCTGTTGGGAGGTCTAAGCTCCTTAGCCTCGACGAAAAAGAAAAAAGAGAAAAAACCTCCCTCTAAGCTTAAGCTGGGACCGGTTTACATAAACCCCTTCTTCGAGATAACTAAACTCGGCTATGACGGGAACATATATCTTTCTCGGACCACGATAACGAGTGACTTCAGGGCAACCCCTGCCTTTGGCGCCACTTTCTATCTTCGGTTGGGGACAGGAGGGGAAGCCTCCTTTACCGCTCGCGGGGATTATCAGTGGTTCCACCGCCTATCCTCCCTGAATTATCTGAACCGTACTTTCTCGGCGAATTTCTTCCAACCGTTTACCCATTTCTCTTTGTACCTCAGCAACACCTACCAGAATCTACGGGATCAGATCGGTTGGGAGATAAATGTCCTTACCAAACATACGGTGAACCAAGCCGAGGTTGGGGTCAACCTTCGTGAGGAGAAAAAGACCTCTTTCGGGATAAAGCTCTGGGATAAGAAGATCAAATACGACTCTCAGGTGATGATAGACGAAATCCCTTTAGCCAATATGCTTGACCGGGAGGAATACGGTGGCAGCTTTACCATATATCGGAGGGTCCTCCCCAAAACCAAGATCTTTTCGAAACTGAGGGTGAACCGATATCAATTTAAACATCCGGAAAGCCCCTTGGATAGCAAAAGCTATCAGGTGTTGTTTGGAGTAAATTTCGATAAAACCGCCCTGATCGGGGGCACTGCCGAGATTGGATACGAAATCCTATCCTTTTTCTCGGCTGAGGTGCCGGATTTCCGGGGAACTATCGGCTCCTCCTCCCTAAGCTACCACCTGGGCGATGCCCTCGCCTTTAGCGTAAACTATGCAAGAAGACTTTCTTATTCTTATCTCTTTAACTATTATCTCCTCCGGGAATACGGAGGAGGCATCCTCTATTATCCTCTCCCTTGGCTGGGGATAGATCTCAGGGGAAACCATATAACCCTAAGCTACCAGACCGACGGGGCATCCGGTTATAGGGAGAGGAGAAACAATGTCCGTTGGTATTCCTTGGGGACAAAACTTCGCTTCAGCGAGACCGGCACTGTTGAGTTCGGGCTCGGCTATCAATATCGCCTCTGGTACGACGGTTATAGGTTCTCCGGCTATTACCTATTTAACACCCTCAGTTTTAAATTCTAAGGGGATTCTAAGTGAGAGGGTTAAGGAGATCAATTCTTATACCACTTCTCTTGGTCATCCTTTCCTTCGATTCTCTCATTTTGAGCCAAGAAAAAACCGGAGCAAGTCACAAGGAGTACCTCATCGGCGCTGATGATCTCCTTCAGATCTCCGTCTTTCAACTGCCTGAACTGAACACCACGGTTCGTGTCTCAGGCGATGGCTATATCACCTTACCCCTTTTAGGAAAGGTTAAGGCCGGGGGGCTCACCGTAAGCCAACTTGAAGAAAGAATAAGATATCTCCTTTCCAGGGGATATGTGAACAACCCCCAGGTGACCGTGTTCGTCAAGGAGTACCACAGCGCTCGAGTATCGATAATAGGAGCGGTGAAAAACCCCGGGGTCTATGAGTTGATAGGAAGAAGGACCCTGCTCGAGCTCATCGCCGCTGCCGGGGGGCTTACCGACGATGCGGGGAAAACTCTGATCCTCATAAGACCCTCACCGAGCGGGGGATTAAAGGTGAAAGTCAACCTAAAACGGCTTATAGACGAGGGGGACCCCAGCTTGAATTATGTGCTCAGCCCCGGCGATATCATAAGCATCCCCCCGGATGAGATCATCCATATATATGTCTCTGGCGCGGTAAACTCACCCGGAGAAATAACCTTTAGAAGATCTGACGAGCCCTCCGTGCTCCAAGCAATAGCCAAAGCCGGGGGGCTCACCGACAAAGCGGCAAAAACGAGGATAAAGATAATAAGGACAACGACAAAAGGGGAAAGGATAACCATAAAGGTAAACTTGAAGGACATCATTAAGGGTAAGAAAAAAGACATCCCTCTTTTACCTAACGATGTAATCATTGTCCCGGAAAGTTATTTTTAGGGAGAAGAAATGGGAGAGCCCTGGGAAGAAAGTGAACTGAGCATAGCCCACCTTTGGCATACGGTGGTTAAGAGGAGAAAGCTCATCTTAACCGTTCTCTTAATCACCCTCTGTGCGGTTGCCCTGTGGTCTTTCATCGCAAAGCCCACCTATAAGGCATCGGTTACCATCAAGATCGAGCCAGCGATTCCTAAGATCCTATCCTTCGATGAGATGGCGCGGATAGGAACCAGAGACGAGGAGTTCTATCAAACCCAGTATAAGCTTTTAACCAGCCGTACCTTAGCAAAGAGGGTGGTAAAGAGGCTCAATTTGGCGGATAACCCGGAGTTCAATCGGAAGGTGATCACCTTAAACCCCATCGCTCTGATAAAAGGATTGATGGGGGAGAAGCTCGGAGAGACGGATGTCTCGGAGCGGGCGGTAAGCGTCTTTCTTTCCTCCCTCGAGATAAAGCCGATAAAGAATACCCAACTGGTGAAGATATCGTTCATCTCTCATAACCCCAAGCTCTCTGCTCAGGTGGCGAATGCCATTGCTGAGGAGTTTATAAACTGGAGTCTGGAATCGAAGTACATCGCCGCCACCCGGGTGAGCTCGTTCCTCCGCACCCAAATAGAGAAGTTGAAAAAGGAGATAGCAGAAAAGGAAAAAGAGCTACAGAAATACAGTGGGAAAAAGGAGATACTCGGACTCGGAGAACGGGAGAACATAATCCTCCAGAAGTTGGCTGATCTCAACATCGCCTACACTAACGCTCAGGTGGACCGAATAACCAAGGAGGCTTATTACAACAAGGTGAAAAACGCCTCCGCCGATTCCATCCCTGAGGTGCTCAAGAACCCACTTATCCAAGAGTTGAAGGCGGAATACGCCCGCCTTGAGCGTGAATATTCCCAAAAATCAAAGCTATATAAGAAAAATTGGCCCGGGATGATCCAGCTCAGATCGGAGCTCAAGAAAGCGAAGGAACGGCTGGATACCGAGGTACGGAATGTGGTTGCTCAGGTAAAGAACTCTGCCCGTACCGAATACTTGGCGGCTCTCGAACGAGAGCGTAACTTGAAGAGAATGCTCGATGAACAGAAGAAAAAGACGGTTACTTTGAACCTAAACTCCATTGAGTACAACAACCTGAAGAGCGAGGTGGAGAATAAAAGGGCGCTCCTTGCCTCCCTCCTGAAGAAAGCAGATGAGACAAGTGTCTCTGCCGAGATCAAGGATCTGAAGACGAGCAACATCTGGATCATAGATCGGGCGGAGGTGCCGAAGAATGTATATCGCCCCAACAAGAAGATCAACCTCGCCCTTGGGTTCATTCTGGGACTTCTTCTCGGTATAGGGGGTGCTTTCCTCCTCGAATCGATGAAGAACACCATCGATAACTCCGATGATGTAGCAAAATACCTCCGTCTCCCTACCTTAGGGGTAATTCCTTCCTTCGAGATTATGGGGGATGCAAAAAATTACCCCAAGAAACCGATGAAGGGAAGATTAATATCGGTGAAAAGGGAGGAGAACCTCTACAAATTGAGCCATTATCATCCGGAATCGATAATTGCCGAAGCCTATAAATCGCTCCGTACTTCTCTTCTTCTGTTAGCTAACGGCGAGTTTTCCAAAACGATAATGATAACCAGCACTCAACCAGGAGAGGGGAAATCGACGGTGGCGATGAACCTCTCCATTGCCCTCGCCCAATCGGCGCGAAGAACCCTCCTCATCGACTCTGATCTTAGGAATCAGAAGATCTCCCATATATTCCGCACCGGGAAGATGCTTGGTCTCTCTAATTTTCTCCGAGGACAGGCGGAGCCGACCAAGATCACCTATAAAACCGATATCCCCAATCTATACCTCATCCCTGCTGGCACCTTCTCCAGAAACGCCTCCGAGCTTCTCGATTCCATCAAGCTAAACAAACTCCTCGAATCCTATATCGGCTATTTCGATAAGATAATACTCGATTCTCCCCCTTTAATCCCGGTGGCGGATGCGGTTATTTTGGGGAGCAAGGTGGATAAGATCGTTATCGTTGTCCTCGCCGAGGATACGCCCCGGGAGCTCATACTCAAGGCAAAGGAGAAACTACTCCCAATGCGGGATAAGGTGCTGGGGGTGGTATTGAACAACGCCCGCCTTTGGGAGAAGGATTACTATTACTACAAACGATACTACACCTACTACTCCAAGGGAATGCCGAAGAAGAAGGTGGTGCTGAAGATAGTGAGCGACCACAAAAATCAAGAAAAAGAAGTCAAAAGGAAGGGGAAATAATGGAAACCCTTTTGGTAGTATTCCTCCTTTCCTTTGTCTTGGCTGATTGTCTCACCCCTCTGGTGAGACAGATGGGGGTGAGGCTGAAACTGTACGATTTTCCTGACGGAAGGAGGAAAATCCACCGCAAACCAATACCCACCTTGGGCGGGCTGTCCGTCTTCACCGCATTTTATCTCTCCTTTGGCATTTTATTCCTTATAAAGGGGGCGAAAGGTCTGATTGCCCCTCTTTCTTCAGCAAAGGCGGTTGCCTTCTTCGTCGGTGGGGCAATGGTGGTAATCGTAGGGGTCCATGACGATCTAAGAAAGCTTTCTCCTACTACTAAGCTCCTCTTTCAGGTGCTTATTGGCTTTCTCCTCTACGCCGCTGGATATCGAATAGCGGTGCTATCCAATCCATTAGGAGGAGAACCGATCCATCTGGGGATAGTCTCTCCCATAGTAACCATCCTCTGGATAATAGGAATAATCAACGCATTCAATCTCATCGATGGTATAGACGGACTTGCTACCGGTATCGGTGTCTTCGTATCCCTCAATATTCTCATCCTCGCCTTAGCCAATGGCAAGATGATAGCCGGGATCTACGCTCTTGCCCTTCTTGGAAGCCTGCTTGGCTTCCTCCGGTACAACTTCCCCCCAGCGAAGATATTCCTCGGGGATACTGGAAGTATGCTCATCGGCTATGTGGTGGCGATAACTGCTATTCAGGGATCGCATAAGGGAAGCTCGGTGGTGGCCTTGCTCTCGCCGATCATCGCCCTCGGACTCCCGATAGTCGACACCCTGCTCGCCATCGTGCGCCGGGTGGTAAAGGGAAGATCCATCTTTTCCGCCGATTCCGATCACATTCATCATCGACTACTTAAGCTTGGCCTCACCAAACGGGAAGCGGTGCTAATCGCCTATATCGCCTGTTTCGTTCTCTGGTTCTTCTCGTTGATCATCATCCTCGGCAAAAGCTACCTCAACTTCTTCATCCTCCTTTCCACCTTTGCCCTCGCTCTCTTAGGGATCAACAAGTTAGGTTATATCAAGGAGCTCAAACTTAGCCGCCACAAAAACGGTTTAAATCGATTTCTTACCTCGGAAAAACCCAAGGAGAGCTTGGGAAAAACGCATTGATATCCCATGATGCTGCTGGGTAAGTCCTACCAGATCCAGGTTCTGGGGTTACTCCTTCTACTCATCTTCTCTACCTTAGCCTTTGGGGCAGTTGAGCGGTGGGCTTACTCCATCTCCCAACTCCTGATATTTTCCCTCGCCTCTCTCGTCATCCTCCGCGCCCTTATCAAAGGGGAAAGGATAACACTTGGTGGAGGAATGGGCTTCATCCTTCTCCTCTTCTCCCTTATCCCTATTCTTCAGCTCATCCCCCTTTCCTCATCCATCCTACGCAACCTATCGCCAGCCACCTATCAGCTTCTCCATACCTTAGAGAGGACGAACGCTGGGGATTTTCATCCTATAAGCATCTACCCTTTTGCCACTGAGGAGAGCTTCTTTTTCCTGCTTTCACTCTTCTTTATCTTCTTTCTATTTAAAAACAGCTTAAAAGACGAGATCAAGCGAGAGAGGTTTGCCCTTCTCCTCATACTCTTTATCTCATTCTTCTCCCTATTTGCCATCGTGGAAAAGCTAACCTGGAATGGAAAGCTATACTGGGTGAGAGCACTGAAGGAAGAAGGCGATCCTTTTGGATCCTTTGTCAACCGGAATAACGCCGTCTGCTTCCTTACAGCAGGGTTTTTCCTCGCCTTAGGGTATTATCTCGAAAAGAAGAACGAAGGGAAGGGGATTCTTTTATTTCTCCTCCCTTCAATGGTCGGGGGAGCGATCCTTTATTCCTCCTCTAAGGGGGGGATATTGAATTTTATCCTCTCCCTATCGATCTTTTTGGGTCTTTTTATTAGAAAAACCAGAAGGAGTTGGAAAGGTTTCCTTCCCACTTTGGTGCTTTTGATACTTTTCCTCCTCCTTCTTCTCTCTCCCCAGAAGATAAACCCCGTATTGGAGAAAATACACCTACCCTATCTAAAGGAACTTACCGATTTCACCCGGATCAACCTCTGGCGAGATGCTTTATCCATCCCTTTGGATTTCCCCCTAATAGGAACTGGCGGAGGGACATTCTCTCGCATCTTCACCAAGTACAAAAGAGTGCCTGAGGAGCTCCTTTTCGAGCACGCGGAAAACGAGTATTTAGAGGTGGCCGTAGAGGGGGGGATGCTCGCCGTCACCCTAACCTTCTTTCTCTTCCTCCTCTTTGGGAAAAGATTAAAGGAAAACATTCAAAAAGCGAGAGGAAGTTTAACATTTCTCCGTTTGGGCGCAGTGGTGGGGGTTTTATCCCTCGGCATCCACTCACTCTTCGATTTCGCCCTCGAGATACCAGCAATAGCTTATTTTGCGGTGGCCGTTCTCTTCTTCGCCACTGCTCCTGAGGGAGAAAGAGCCGAAAATAGAGGGAAAAGAAACATCCCCCTTTCCATCATTTTCATTTCTCTCTCCCTTCTCGGGATCTACTGGGGGGCAAGCGGTGTTCTATTGACGGAAAACCTCAAACAAGAGGAACTGAGAATAGCGAGAGAGATCCACTATTCGCCAAAGCCTCCTTTAAGGGAGCGGGGAAATTCGGGCTATCTTCTCGCCTTAGCTGATTACGCCTCTTCCCTTGCGAACGAAAGGGGAGGACAAATAGAACTAACGCTCCTTGAGGAAGCGGTGAAAGCAGATCCAGTGAACTTCGAGCTTTACCTTCGTCTGGGAAACGCTTACGCCACCAGGGGAAGAGAAAAGGAAGCAGTCGCTTCATTCGAGAAAGCCCTCCTTCTCAACCCGCGATCCTCAAGGGTCCATTATATCCTCGGTATGTGGCTGATCGGAAGGGACTACGAGGAGGGAGTAAAGCATCTGAGGGAGGCAATTTCGTTATACCCCAAGTATCTCGAACTCATCCTCTCTTATCTCCTGGCTAAGGGTATTCCGCCAGAGAGGATCGTAGATACCCTTCCCCAAAAGAAGGATATCTTGATTGCGGCGAGCAATATCCTGATAAAACGAAACGAGGAGGAGGCATCTGCCTTATGCCTTGCGCGGGCGATAAAGATTGTGGAGGAAAAGGGAGAGAAAGAAAAAGCCATCAAATACCGCTTAAGGCTCTCCCGCCTTCTCACCAAGAGGGGGGACTACGCCAAAGCCTTAGCTGAGGTAGAAAAGGTACTCAGCCTCAACCCAGCCGAACCAAACGCCCACTATCAAAGAGGGATCATCTACCTTCGGATGAGGCGCTATCAAGAGGCGGTTTCCTCCTTCGAAAAAGCGGTTGCCCTGTCTAAAGGTAATAAGGACTTCCTCATCGGGCTCGGCATAGGTTATTATTCACTAAAGGATTATCATCAGGCGGAGGGGGTTTTTCTCTCCGCCCAAGAGATGGGGAAAAGGGATGATCCAATCACTCATCTCTGGCTCGCTCGGGTCTATCTAAAAAGGGGGGAAAGGGATAAAGCCCTTAGAGAATATAAAAAGTTACTCACCCTCGATCCGGGAAACAAAGAGGCTAAGAAGTGGATAGCGAGGCTTGAGAAGAAATGAAAAAGAAGTTTCGGCTAGCTGTGGTCTCTCCTCCTCCCCCGATGCCTTATCGTGCTGCCTTTTTCCGCCATCTGGCAAACCATCCTGATATAGACCTAACCGTCTATTATGCAACTGGCGCCTACGGGGAAAGAAGGGTGAAACACCAGGGGTTTGGCATTTCGCTAAAATGGGATGTACCCACCCTATCTGGGTATAACTACCACATTCTAAAGAGCTTGCTCCCATGGAGAAAATCTTCCCCTTTCTTAGGCCAGATTAGCTTAGGGGTGATACCCGCTCTTGTTAGGGGAAATTATCAGGCAGTAATCATCTATGGATACTCCTACTTCTCCTCTCTGCTTGCATATCTCACCGCTCGCTTAACCAAGATCCCCATCCTTTTCCGCGGAGAATCCACCCTCCTTTATCCTACTCCCCCTTTAACAAAGGAAATAAAGAGGTTGTTTCTTCCTTTTGTCTTTAAACGAATAGCTGCTTTCCTTGCTATCGGTTCACTTAATAGGGAGTTCTATCGTTCCTATGGAGTAAAAGAGGAAAAGATTTTCTTCGCCCCTTATGCAGTTGACAACGACTTCTTCTTATCCTACTTCGAACGATATAAAGGGGAAAAACAGAGGCTTCGGGAAAAGCTTAACCTCCCTAAAGAGAAAATCCTCATTCTCTTCGTGGGAAAGCTGATTGAAAGGAAAAAGCCATTCGACCTCCTCTCCGCTTTTGAGAAACTCTCCTCTCGGGAAAGAGCAGCGCTTCTATTCGTGGGAGAGGGGAAAGAGAGGGAAAGGCTTGAGCAATACACCAGGGAAAGGGGCCTCTCCAATGTATTCTTTGCTGGTTTCGCCAACCAAACTGACCTTCCCCGCTACTACGCCCTCTCCGATATCTTCGTTCTTCCCTCACGGCGAGATAACTGGGGTTTGGTGGTGAATGAAGCGATGAATTTTGAACTGCCGATAATAACCTCCGATGCGGTAGGATCAAGTTATGATCTGGTAAAACCGGGCGAAAACGGGTTCGTCTTCCCTACAGGCGATGTAACTACCTTATCTCTCCTTCTCGATCGATTGATAGCTGACGAACCCTTGAGGAAGAAAATGGGAAAGAGGTCGGGAGAGATAATAAAAAGGTTCAACTTCGAAGAGGCGGTATCAGGGGTGCTTTCCGCCCTGAATTATCTTGCTTCGAGGAGAAGAGGATGAGCCAGAAGAGAAAAAGGCTTAAATTCTACAACGAGGCAGATGATGCGCGTTATGGGAGAAGGGAACTCTCACATTTCAAAAAACCGATCAAGAAGATAGCCGATAGGCTTGCAGAACTTGGAATCTCCGGTTTCGTCATCGAGCTTGGTTCAGGGAGGGGCTCCCTAAAGGAAGTAAGCGAGGACTATATCGACGTCGATATCTCCCAATACGCCCTCACTAAATATCTCGGTGGGAAAAGGAGGATAAGGGCGGATATCGAGGAGCTTCCCCTTAAAGCGGGCTCCGCCAGGTTGATCCTCACTGTCGCTACTTCAGAGCATCTTCCCAATTCTGAACGGGTGTTAGCCGAGATCGATCGTGTCCTTGCCCCTGGGGGAGTAGCTGTCATCGCTCCTTCCTGGTTCGTCCGCCCCTGGGCGTCAAAGGGGCTCTTGTGGAAGAAGTTTAGCAAACTCTCTTTCCTCGAGAAATTGGAAAGGTTCACCATACCCCTTCGCGATTCCACCTTTTTTCGAGGATTGATGGTCATCCCCAGAAGGGTCGTCAGGGAGATCCAGTACCACATAACAAAGAGGCCCATTTCCTTCCGTTACCGCCGGCTTAAACCCCATCTCGATTCATATCTCGGTCCCGATTCCGACGCTTTCTCCTCCCTCGATCCCCACGAGGCGATCCTGTACTACCTTAGCCGTGGTTTTACCATCCTGAGTCATAGAAACCTCATCGCCCGACTGCTGGCACCCCACAGACCGGTAGTGGTGATGAAGCCCAAAGAGGGATTTTCCGACAGGGATAAAGAACAATTAGCGGAATGGGCCCATATGGGGCCTAGAGGGGAGATACCGGAAATGGCAAAGAATATAGGAATCGCCAACCTCGCCACCATTGTCAACCTGGGTGCCAACTTCATCCTCTCCATCATCATCGCCCGTTTCCTCGGAGTCTCTCCTTTCGGCATCTACGCCCTTGGGGTGGCGGTTGCCGGTTTCTCATTTAGCCTTCTCGAACTCGGTACCAAAACGATAATGACCCGGGAGGTGGCAAAAGACCTTTCTCAAGGAGAGCGCTACATCGAAAATACCCTGGGGGTGAGATTCATCTTCACCATCCCCATAGGCTTTCTCATCATTTATCTCTTCGGATTTTACTTCTCTCCGGGGAATTTACCACTTCTCCTCCTTATTGGGTGTTCGGTTGCCTTCGCCAATATAAGCGGGGTTTTCTTCGGAATATTCCAAGCAAGGGGAAGATTTCACTACCAACTCCTTGTTATTTCACTGCAAAAGGCGTTTGCTATAGGAGGAGGAATTCTCATCCTCACTCGCGGAGGAGGACTAAGTCAACTCGTCTTCTTCCTTGCGTTAACCCAGGGCTTAGCTCTTTCTGTAAGTATAATACTTACCGTAAGGAGGATAACCCCCTTAAAAATTGCTTTTGATCCCCCCTTCATAAAGGGATTCCTCCGAGAATCATATCCCTTGGCCTTGGCAAGCCTCTCTGAATTCATAAACCTGAGGAGCGATACCATAATGCTCGGGGCGATCAAAGGAGAGGAAGCAACCGGGATATACAACGCTGCCTACGGGATACTGGTCGGGCTCTCCTCGCTTGCCTATTCCGTATCAGTAGCCTGTTTCCCCTCATTTTCCCGGGCTTACGCTCGATCAAAAAAGGAGATAAAAGAATTATTCTCCGCCGTCTCCGCCTTTTCCTTTCTTATGAGCGCAGGCGGAGCTTTCTTCCTCTTCCTGTTTGCCAAGCCCATAATAAGGTTGATCTATGGGGAAAGATTCCTCCCCGCCAGCCTTCCTTTAACCATCCTCGCCCTTGCTTTTGTCTTCATCTCGCTCAATCGATTGGGAATAGCTGCTTTGAACTCCTCAGGAAGACAAAAGGACAGCTTTCGGATAATAGGAGGAGGGGCACTTACCAACATTATCCTCAATCTGATCTTCATTCCTCGGTTCAGCTATCTCGGAGCGAGCATCACCACCGTCATCACCGAGGCATTGGTATTCGTAGCTTCATACCTCGCTTTCTTCCGCCATTTGAGGAGAGGAAATGACAATTGATAGCTTTATCACCTTGATAGCTCTTGTCTTGGCGATAGATGTAATAATCCTTCTCTTCTGGTGGCGAAAGGAGAAGGGGGGAAGGATATCCCAGGGGAAGAAACTAGAACTTCTACTTATCATCCTTTTCTTTGCCTTCTTCTTTTCCCTTTTTACCTTCTCCTTCTCATTCCCTCAAAGGACCCTTGTCCGCTGGGTCTTTCTTATCGGGATAAGCGGGTTCCTCTTGTTGATCAGGCTAAAGAAACCTATCCACTTAACTCTCACCTTATCATCTGCCTCAGTTTGGCTCTTCGTCCTCTGGTGCTATCTCTCCGGCACTTTGGGGGTCACCCCCAAAGAGAGCTTAGCCCGAGCAACAAGCTTCGCCATACTTACTTTACTATCTTTCCATCTCCTCCCTACCCTCTTCTCAGGAAGAAGGGTTCTCTTCGCCGCTGTCCGTTCCTACTTCGCTTTAGGCATCATCATTCTCCTTGTAAGTGGCGTATTCTTCATCCTCTCACCAGGAAGCGTCTTCATCGGGAAAAGGTTCAGCGGGATACTCCTCAATCCAAACACCTTTGGCTCGCTTGCTGCCGGGTTAATAATCATCTCTCTTTTCCGACTATTTTACGGAGGGAAAGGAAGATATTACTACCTTCCCCTGGCGGGTTTACTCTCTTACCTCCTTTTAATCTCCCTCTCCCGTGCTTCCTACCTCGCCACTACGGTAGGTAGCCTTAGCCTCCTCTGGCTGATAAGGAGAAGGAACCTCCTCTTCTACTCCACGCTCGTTTTGGTGGTATTTCTCTCTTCATACTTCATTATCAGTGGAAATCTCCCCCCCCTCAATCTCGATTATTATCTTCGTCTTTCCCGAACCGATCTCACCACTGGTAGGATAGCTATCTGGGCACACATAATACAGGCGTGGAAGGAGCGTCCCTGGTTCGGAGTAGGCTTAGGCGGCAGCGCTCCTGATGAGGTGCTCACCGGCGGAAGGAGGCTCGGGGGGCTCTCCGCCTACTTCGCCCTCCTTGGGGAAACGGGGATCATCGGGCTCTCTCTCTTTCTCTTCTTCCTCGCGGTTTCCCTCTATCTCCTTTACCTCCTTCGTCTACGGGCGATAGCCCTCTCCGACAGTCAACTCGCGGGATACAGCTCGGTGAGCATCGCCCTCATCCTCGCTTACTCCGCAAACAGCCTCTTCGAAGGTTACTTCGCCTCCGTGGGAACGCCGATCACCCTACTCTTCTTTATATTAGCAGGAGCTGGAGGAAGAGCATTCTACGAACTGAAAGGAGGAAGGGAAGGGGGAATCTATCTTAAAGAAGGGGAGAAAGGATGAGGATATTGGTCCATGCGGTCGCTGCCAAAATGGGAGGAGCTCTTCGCCAACTCAGGGGGCTACTCAAAGCTCTCTCAAAGATGGACAAACAAAGGGAATACTTCTTCCTGGTGAATCCAAAGGTCTCCTTGCCTCAAGTCTCGGAAAACATTCATCTGATAGAAACCATCTCCTTCGGGAATTCCCCCATCAGCCGTTTCCTCTTCGACCAGCTGGAGGTGCCCAAAATAGCCCGGAGATATAAAGTGGATCTCATAATTTCCCTTTTAAACTTCGGACCTCTTAGACCAGGAGTAAAACAGATAGTATTCGAAAGAAACCCAGTATATTTCTGCCCCCTTTACCTCGAAGAGGCGGGGATAAAGAAGAGAATAAACGCCTTCCTTCGTCGCCTCTTGATAAAGAAGACCATCGACGCCTCGGAGGTGGTAGTAGTTCCCACCAAGGCTATGGGGGATGCCATAAGGCGATACTTCCCGGAGATACCGGAGGAGAAGTTTCGGGTAATCCACCACGGGCTTGACCCCTTATTTATCAATGAAACAAGAGCAAAAGAGATAAAAGAGGAAATAAAGCTTCTTTACGCCACCCTCCCCGCTCCTCATAAGGGATATCCTATCCTGTTTCGGGGGGTAGCCAAGTTAGTAGAGGAAGGGATACCGGTAAAACTCATCCTTACTATGGATGAAAGAAGCTGGAGGAAGGAGACAAAGACCTACAGAAAAATGGCAAAAATTCTTAAAATAGAGCAAAATATCGAATTTATTGGTTCTTTTACCCAAAAATTAGTGAAAAATGCCTATCAAAATGCTGATATATTCGTTTATCCCTCATTCTGCGAGTCCTTCGGCTTCCCTGGGGTCGAAGCAATGGCGATGGGCCTGCCCATAGTTGCGGCTGATATCCCTGTATTCCGAGAGCTCCTCTCTAAGGGAGCGCTCTTCTATCCACCGAAAGACCCAGATGCCTTGGCAAAAAGGGTAAAGGAGCTAATAGAAGATAAAAAGCTGCGGGAAAAACTTTCAAGAGAGGGGCGAAAACGCGCCCGGGAATTTTCCTTTGAACGTCAGGCATCGGAATTGATAGAATTAATAAAAGAGATGTGAGGATTAAAAACTTAGGTGAGAAAGAGCTAATCGTCTATTATTTATCGAGGATGCTCAAATAGAGGATTGTACGACAATAGCTGAGAGCTTTTCTTTTTAAGAAAGGGAGGCTTAAAGGAGTGAAACCCGCTTCCTGCTCAGTGGTGATCCTTACCCTTAACGAAGAGAAGAACATCGCCTCCTCGGTGGGAAGGGTAATCGACTGGGCAAAGGAGGTATTCGTGGTTGATTCGGGAAGTAGTGACCATACGGTGAAGATAGCTGAGGAACTCGGTGCCAGGGTCTTTCACCATCCATTCGTGAGCTACTCCGATCAGAGAAACTGGGCGCTAAGGAATCTCCCCTACTCCTCTTCCTGGGTTTTCTTCATCGACGCCGATGAATATCCCTCTGAGGAGCTTAAGGAGGAGATAAGCCGAACCCTAAATAAAGGGACAGATTGCGACGGCTTCCTCATCAAACGAAGGTTCATTTTTCTTGGCCGTTTCATAAGATATGGAGGGTACTACCCGGTATGGCTCCTTCGCCTGTTCAAACACAAAAAGGCGGTCTGCGATAACCGACGGGTGAATGAACACTTCCTCATCTCAGGAAAGGTGGGGAGGATTGAGCGCGGAGACCTGATCCACGAGGATAAGCGGGACCTTTCCTTCTGGATAGAAAAACACAATCGATATTCCACTCTTGAGGCGGAGGAAAGGCTTTTTGGAGAGAAGAAAAAGGGAGGAAAGGGTGATAGAAGCTACCGGAAACGCCGTTTTCTGAGGGATAGATTATATCCCCTTCTTCCCCCATTTCTTCGCCCCTTTCTTTATTTTCTTTACCGGTATTTTATCCGTCTTGGCTTTCTCGATGGAAAGGAGGGACTCATCTACCATTTTCTTCATAGCTTATGGTATCCCTTCCTGATCGATGCCAAGATATTCGAGCTTAAGGAAAGGAGAAGATGAAACAAGTTGTTCAGAATTTCAAGACGGGGAAGATCCGCTTAGTCGAGGTACCGGAGCCACTCCCGAGGCGAGGAGGGATGGTGGTCGAAAATCGCGCCTCCCTCATAAGCAGTGGTACTGAACGGATGAGCCTCGAGTTTGCCCAAAAATCGCTTTTGGGGAAGGCAAGGGAAAGACCGGACCTCGTGCGTCAGGTACTTACAAAACTTAAGAGGGACGGCATCATCCCCACCATAGAGGCGGTTAGGGGACGGCTTGAGGAAGAACTTCCTTTAGGCTACAGCTCTTCAGGCGTCGTTCGCGAGGTAGGAGAAAACTGCCCCGATTTTCAACCGGGGGACAGGGTAGCTTGTGCTGGTCTTGGATATGCCTCGCACTCCGAGGTCGTCTTCGTGCCAAAAAATCTCGCGGTCAAATTACCCTCTTCCCTTTCCTTCGAAGAGGGAGCCTTCGTATCCTTAGGAGCGATTGCCCTCCACTCGCTCAGGGTGGGGGAGCTCGCCATCGGGGAGAAGGTGGCGGTCATCGGGCTCGGTCTTATCGGGCAATTGGTCTCTACGATAGCAAAAGTTTCCTCTTCCTTTGTTTTCGGCGTTGACCTCGATGAAAACCGGGTAAAGCTGGCGAAGGAGATGGGTGCCGATCTCGCCCTTCCCTCCTCCCATCCCAACTTAAAAGAAGAGGCGCTCTCGGCAACTAAAGGGAGGGGGTTTGACCTGGTAATAGTTGCTGCTTCCGGAGAAAGCGGAGAACCACTAAGGCTCGCCGGGGAGATAGCTCGGGATAAAGGGAGGGTGGTGGTCGTAGGAGCGATCAAGGTGGAGGCACCGAGAAGACTTTACTACCAAAAGGAGCTCGAGCTCAGGTTTTCTCGCTCCTATGGTCCAGGGAGATATGACCCCCTCTACGAGGAAAAGGGAATAGACTACCCCATAGCCTATGTTCCCTTCACCGAGCGGAGAAATATGGAGACATTTCTCAATTTAATCGCCTCAGGGAAAATCAAACTAACCCCGTTGATAAGCCATCGTTTCTCGATAGAGGATACAGAAAAAGCCTATAAGCTACTCCTTTCCCCAAGGAAAAAGCCACTCGGCATCATCCTCTCCTATCCTGAAAAGAAAAAACCCTCCTTCTTCGTCGAACTTGGAAAGAAGGCGGAACCGAGGAAGAAGAAGGGCAAGATCGGGGTGGGGCTTATCGGTGGAGGGAGCTTCGCCCGTTCGGTACTTCTTCCCCATCTCTCACGGATAAAGGGGATCGAGTTAATCGGCTTGGCAGTAAGAACCGGAGCCAAGGCAGAAGCGATGGCGAACAAATACCGCTTCCATTACCTCACCACCGATTATAAAAGGGTCCTCTCCGATCCCGATATTGAGGCGGTAGTGATCGCTACCAGGCATAAAGATCATCCGGAGATGGCAGCGGAAGCACTCTCTAAAGGAAAGGCGGTTTTTCTGGAAAAGCCACTCGCCATAGACGAGGAAGGGCTCTCTCTCCTCAAAAAGGCTCACGAAAAAAGCGAGGGGAAGCTGATGGTTGGTTTCAACCGTCGTTTCTCCCCATTCTCCTTAGCGCTAAAGGAATTCTTCAAGCAAAGAAGCTACCCCTTAGCGATAAGTTACCGGGTAAATGCGGGCGCGGTCCCCAAGGATCACTGGATCCAGGATGAAGAAGAGGGAGGAGGAAGGATAATAGGTGAGGTATGCCATTTCATCGATCTCATCTCATTCATCATCGGCTCTACCCCGCAGAAGGTAACCGCTTTTGCGCTACCTACCTCCAACACCCCACCAGATACCCTCTCCATCATATTGGGCTTTGCTGATGGATCGATAGGAAACATCAACTACTTCGCTACCGGCGATCCCTCGCTTCCCAAGGAACATATCGAGGTGATGGGGGGAGGAAAAACCGGAGTAATTGAGGACTTTCGCTCCCTCCTATTGAGCTCTTCAGAAAAGAGGATAAAAAAGGTGAGAAGATGGGGGAAAGAGAAGGGGTTTTCCGAGGAGCTACTTGCCTTCTTCCGTTTCCTCAAGGAAGGAGGAAGTCCGCCTATACCCTTCTCTTGGTTGATAGCAACCACCAAAACGACCTTCGCCATTGAGGAATCGCTAAGAAGGGGAAAAGTGATATACCTCGATGAAACCACAGATTAAAACCGGAGGGATCAAACGGATTTTCCTTTACCTTCACACTATAAAAGGGTTAACCCTAAGCCAGATAGTCAGCCGTTTCTTCTTTGAGGCAAAAAAACGGTTCTTCCGTATCTTCCCCTCCATGGTTCCACTTATCCTTCCTCAGCCAAAAATAGTACCAAAAATAAGAAAGCCATTACCTCTACCTGAAACCATTCTGAGCCTCTACCCTTATAATGATGAGAAGGCAAAGAGGCTTGAGGAGGGGTGGCTGGAGGTGTTGGGACGGAGGATAAACCTCCTGGAGGGGATCGACTGGAATAAGCGTTACTTCTCTCCCCTCTTCACCTACCACCTGAACTACTTCGATTACGCCCTCCCCCTCGGTAAAAGGCATCAGAAGGGGTCGAAAAAAGCCTACCCTACTTTCAAAAAGATCGCCTCAAGCTTTATAAGAGAGGCAAGACCGGGTATCTCCCCAGGCTGGGAACCCTACCCTTTGGCTACCCGGATAGTGAACTGGCTCCTCGCTCTCTCCCTCTTTGATGATGCCCTCGCCGATGATGAGGGTTTTCTTGCTATGCTTCTTTCAAGCATCCATCACCAGCTTGCCTTTCTTCTAAGGAACTTAGAATATCACCTTTCGGGTAATCACCTCATAAGAAATGCCAAGGCATTGGCGATAGGTGGGGCTTGCTTCCCTGGGCGCGATGGGGAAAAGTGGCTCAAGAAAGGAGTTCGGCTACTCACCTCGGAGCTTAAAAAGCAGGTCTTCCCCGATGGGGGACACAAGGAGGGCTCTCCCCACTATCACCTCCTCGTCCTGCGGGACCTCCTCGAAACCCTCCTCGTCTTCGAAGCTATCGGCTATATCCCTGAGGAGGAACTCTATCACCTCTTTGGTCGGATGCTCTCCTTCCTCAGTTCGATCCTCCTCCCTGATAGCACCCTTCCCCTATTCGGCGATGGGGAACGAGGAGACCCGGCGGCTATAAACAGGTTGATAAGCACCGGAGAGAAACTCCTCAGGGAAAAGGGGCTAAAACCTCCTCCCAATAATAACGATTTTCCTCATACAGGCTACTACCTTCACCACACCGCCCGTTCATCGATCATCATCGCCGGAGGTGCTCCTCCACCTCACCTCTCAGGGCATCTCCATGCCCACCTTCTGAGCTACGAGCTCATAGTCGATGGAAGACCTATAATCGTCGATTCTGGAACGGGCGAATACGAGGGGGAGGAACTGAGAGACTACTTCCGGGGTAGCTCCGCCCACAATACGCTCGTAATCGAGGGGAAGGATCAATTCGAACTCTGGGCTTGCTTCCGGGTGGCGCGGAGGGCACGGGTCATTAAGGGCAGGGTGGAAAGAGGGGAAGATGATGGCTTTCTTTTTGCCGGAGCCTATCAGCCCTACCATTCACCTCATATCACTCACAAAAGGGAAATAAGCTATAACAAAAAGGAGGGCTGGCTCATTGAAGACGAGGTGATGGGAGGATACTCCCTTACCGCTCATAGCTTTATCCATCTCCACCCCGAGGTGAAACTGGCTCAAAAGGGGGACGATTTTCTCCTCCAATTCGGCGATAATAAAATCACCATCTCTCCCTTCGGGGTGGGGAAAACGGATATTATAACCGGCTGGTATGCCCCATATTTCGGGGTAAAGACTGAGAACCAGGTGATAAGGCTCGAGGTAAAGCTAAAGGGAAACACCTGCTTCGGATATAGGATAAGGTTGCACTAACGATGAAGATACTCTACATATCCCAATACTTTCCACCGGAGATGGGTGCTCCAGCAGGAAGATGTTATGGCTTTGGGAGAAGGTGGGTGAAAATGGGGGATGAGGTCACCGTATTAACCGCCGTTCCCAATCATCCTGCCGGCATCGTATACCCGGGGTATAAAAATCGCTTCAGCCAGGAAGAGGTAGAGGGGATGAAGGTCATCCGGGTGATGATATTCCCCGCTCCGAACAAAGGGGTGGTAAAACGATCGCTGAATTACCTCTCCTTTGCCTTAAGCTCCATTATAAGGGGCATCATCCTTCCCGCCCCCGATGTCATCGTGGCGAGCTCTCCCCAACTCCTGGTAGGGCTTTCTGGCTACATCCTGAGCAGGATCAAAGGCGCTCCATTCCTATTCGAGGTGCGCGACCTCTGGCCCGAGTCCCTTATCGCTGTTGGAGCAGCGAGGGGAGGAATATTCATCTCCCTCCTCAGCCTCCTCGCCCGGTTTCTCTACAAGAAAGCGGATAAAATAGTGGTGGTTACCCGCTCCTTCATCGAACATATAATGAAGATGGGGGTTCCCCGAGAGAAGATCCACCTCATTCCGAACGGGGTGGATACCTCCCTATTTCCCGACGACATTACTGGCGATGATATAAGAAAAAGATACCATCTCAGAGGCAAATTCGTCTGCTCCTACATCGGAACTTTAGGGATGGCTCACAACCTCATCACGGTGATCAAGGCAGCGGAGATGTTGAAGGGGAAAAAAGATATCCACTTCCTCCTCGTGGGGGATGGAGCCGAGAAAGAGAAGCTCGAAAAAGAGATAAGAAAACGCGCTCTCAAAAATATCACCTTGACTGGCAGGGTGGAACGAAACCTCGTCCCTTATTTCCTTGCAGCAAGCGATGTCGCCCTCGTCCTCCTCAAGAACGATCCCCTTTTCAGAACGGTCATCCCCTCCAAGATGTTTGAGGCAATGGCGATGGGGATACCCATCATTCTGGGCGTTTCCGGTGAGGCTAAGGAGATCCTTTCCCGGGGGGAAGCGGGTATCCCCATAACCCCGGATTCGGAGAAAGAACTCGCCCGGGCGGTACTCGAACTATATCAGGATGAGAAGATGAGGAAGAAATACGGGAGGAATGGGAAGAAATTTGTAAGGGAAAAATACGATATCGACAAACTCGCCTCCTCCTATCGGGAGGTGTTATCCGAACTGGTGGGGAAAAGATGAACATAATAGCGGTAGTGGGGGCAAGGCCCAACTTCATAAAGATCGCCCCCTTGATAGAGGCATTTAAGAATTATCCTGAGATCAAAACGACCCTCATCCATACGGGGCAACACTACGATTATCGGATGTCCACTCTCTTTTTTCAGGAACTTGAAATCCCGGAACCGGATATCTACCTCGGGGTGGGAGCAGGAACCCATGGGGAACAGACCGCAAAGATAATGCTAAACCTTGAGCCCATCCTGATCGAGAAAAAACCCGACCTCCTCATCGTAGTGGGCGATGTCAACTCCACCCTCGCAGCAAGCTTAACCGCAGCGAAGCTGAACATCGAGATCGCCCATATCGAAGCCGGGCTCCGCAGCTTCGACCGCACTATGCCCGAGGAGATAAACCGCATCCTCACCGATCATCTGTCAACACTCCTCTTCACCACCTGCGAGGAGGCTAACGAGAACCTGCGCCACGAGGGGATCGAGGAGGAGAAGATACACTTCGTGGGGAATGTGATGATCGATACCCTGATCAAGTATAAGGATAAAATAGCCTTTGAGGAGACGGTGAAACGGATAGGCTTTTCTTCACTTCTTAATCAGGGCGAGGTAAAAAGCTACGCCCTCCTCACTCTACATCGGCCTAAGAATGTGGATAGGAGGGAAGCGCTTACCGCTATCCTCGAGGCCCTTGCCGAGATAGCGACCGAGATCCCCATCCTCTTTCCCGCCCATCCAAGAACCTTAGAGAGAATAAAGGAATTTCAGCTAAATCATCTCCTCATAGAGGGAAAAGGGGTAGAGAACGGAGTAATCCTCCTTCCTCCTTTAGGATATCTTGACTTCGTCAACCTTATGAAAAGGGCAAGCTTCGTCCTCACCGATTCCGGCGGCATCCAGGAGGAAACCACCTTCCTCAATATCCCCTGTCTCACCCTGCGAGAAAACACGGAAAGGAGAATAACCATAAATTTAGGGACAAACACCTTAGTGGGACAGGATAAGGAGAAAATAATCGCCGAAGCGGAAAGGATCCTTAAGGAGGGGGGGAAAGGGGGGGAAGTCCCCCCCTTGTGGGATGGTAAGGCAAGCCTCAGGATAGCGAAGATAATTGCCGAGAAACACCGTAATTAAGGGGCAGGACAAACCCTAAAATCCTCTCTTTTTAACAAATTATGATAAAATCTAAGGAAGACAAAAACTGAAGGAGAGAAAAATGGGAAATACCGCCTCTACCATCTTCTGGTTCTTCATTCTATTCCTTATGTTCACCCCCCTTATCCGGCAGAGAATGCTCGAATGGGCAAGGCTGAAGCTCATCCGGCGACTTGAGATAAAGAGAAAATCACGGGTGATAACCCTCATCCACCGCCAAGAGATGATGAGCTTCCTCGGGATCCCCTTCGTCCGCTACATCAACATCGACGATTCGGAACAGGTGCTAAGGGCGATAAGGCTTACCCCGGACGATATGCCCATAGACCTCATCCTCCATACTCCCGGAGGTTTGGTGCTCGCTACGGAGCAGATCGCCTGCGCCCTACTCCGCCACAAAGCTAAAGTGACCGTGTTCATCCCCCATTACGCGATGTCCGGAGGCACAATGATCGCCTTAGCTGCCGATGAGATAGTAATGGATGAACACGCGGTCCTTGGTCCCATCGATCCTCAACTGGGGGAATATCCGGTCGCCTCCATCCTCAAGGTGGTAAAGGAAAAGGAGAAGAAGGATATCGAGGATAAAACCCTTATCTTAGCCGATGTGGGGAAAAAGGCGATGAGGCAGGTGAGGGAATTCGTTGAGGAAAGCCTGAAGGAAAAAATGGGTCTCAAAAAGGCGAAAGAGCTCGCGAAAACGCTCACCGAAGGAAAATGGACCCACGACTACCCCATAACCCCGGAGATGGCAAAGAAGATGGGGCTTCCTATTTCAACCGATCTTCCGCCTGAAATTTACCACCTAATGGAACTTTATCCCCAGACGGCACAGAGAAGGCCCTCGGTCTCCTATATTCCGGTACCTTATAAGAAAGAGACATTACCCCCTAAGGGGAAATAAAAAAGCACCCGTCCAGGGTGCTTAAAAAGTTTGGAAACCCAGCGGGAGTTATTCCCGGAAGGTGAGCTTGATCCCACCGATCATCGCGGCGAAGATGTTGTAGATAAAGGCGCCGATAGCACCACCTACTCCCATAGCAACACCGTAAACGACGCCTCCCAGAATACCGCCGAGAACGCCACCAGTGCCAAACATCGGCACTCCTTTTCCGATGCCAGCGACAGCCATAATGATCCCTATGATCAACCCGATCACCACCCCCATCACCAAATACAGTTTAAAAACCGACCCAACACCAATAGAGTTAAGCTCTAACTGTTTCATGGTAAATCCCTCCTCCGAGTTGGTTTATTTTATTGTAGCCTAATTTCGATCTAATATCAATCATAATATTACCTTTAAAGGAGATTTTTTATGCCCGATTTTAGGACTTTACTTTCATCAGGCCTACTAATATAATTATTAAAGAGAGGAATGATGATGCTTAAACGTCCCTTCTTGTTTCCCTTAATCGTGGTCATCGCTTCTGCCTTCCTCGGTGGTGTAGCCGGGGGATATCTCCGTTCGGAGAAAGAGACTCCCTCTGTCATAACCAAACTCACTGAAACGATGAAGACGATCGAGAAGAACTATATGGAGGAAGTGGACCCGGAAACCCTTATTAAATCTGCCATAACCGGTATGCTCAAAAAACTCGATCCCCATTGTTCTTATATGACTGCCAAGGAGTATAA
>JAGGZT010000034.1 GCA_021161905.1 Acidobacteriota bacterium
CCGCCCGAATATAGTACCAACCAGGAGATAAACCCTTGATATGATAAAAACCTCCCTTGCCCGTGAAAACAAATACCCGAGAGGAAAACGAAGAGTTGGAAGAAACCAATACCAACGCCGAGGAAACTCCCCCACCTCGCTCGTCCGTCACCCTCCCCACTAACTCGGCAGAAAAAAGCGAGAGAGAAAAAAAGAGGAGGAAAGCAGTAGTAACTATTAAGCAAAACCTTCCTTCTTTTCTTTCAATTGGCGCCGAGTTCACATCTCGCCCTTTCTTTTTAAAGTCCCCCTTTTTAGAGAAAGCAAACATTATACCATTTCTCCATTTTTTGTTTCTGGCTAACTATTTCTATTTTAACAAATTGCAACTTCGCATTGTCTCTCTTCATTAATTTAATTCAATAATTTGAATTTTCCATCCAAAAAATTGTATCACATTGTGAAATGGAGGTAAAGGGGAAAAAGAAAAGCCCCGGAAAAACCCGGGGCTGGCCTCTTTTCTCTCGTGTTTTATAACTTAACTACATTAGCCGCCTGAAGGCGTCCATCTGGGGTTTCTACGATGTCGAACTCCACCTCCTGGCCGACCTCCAAGGACTTAAAGCCGGGCTCTTGGATAGCGCTGTAGTGGACGAAAACATCTCTTCCGCCGTCCTTCTGTTCAATGAAGCCCCAGCCTTTATTGTTAAACCATTTCTTAACTTTTCCTACCGTTCTCATTTCTTGACTCCTTTAAAGCAAACAAATTACCAATCAAAAGGGGATACAGGAGCTCTTCCCCAGGTTTATCCTCTCCTCAGAGGCCGAAAGGAGGGGAAAGGCAGGATGAAGAGCGTGGTTCCTTCAGCAAAAGAAAAACCACGAGGGTCCTCGTGGTTATCCTTTACTTTAGAAACCAAAATCCAATATCCCACAACAAACAACCTCATCTTCCCTTTTACGCTCCTTTTTCCTTTAAGTCAAGTTTTTTTTGCAGATTTAGCAAATCAGCGGTTGATTTTCTCTTGATTTCATCTTTCGCTGATATATAAAATAAGCTCGACTAAGTTCTAATTGGGGGATAAGAGATGAAGGTATTGGTTGTGGGGGGAGGAGGAAGGGAACATGCCCTTGTGTGGAAGATAAGGCAGAGCCCTCTGGTATCCGAGGTCTATGCTGCCCCAGGTAATGCCGGCATTGCTGAACTCGCCTACTGCGTGCCTATCGATCCCTCCACCATAGTTGAGCTCGCCGATTTTGCCGATAGCGTTAGGATAGAGCTCACTGTAGTTGGTCCAGAGCTTCCCTTGACCTTGGGAATCGTAAACGAGTTTACCAAAAGGGGTCTAACCATCTTCGGACCTACCAAGGAAGCGGCGGAGATAGAGGGGAGTAAGATCTATGCCAAAGAGTTTATGGCGAGGAGGAACATTCCCACTGCTCGGTTTAAGATCGCCACTTCCTATGAGGAGGCGGTGGGCATCATTCGTTCGGGTGTGTTTGGTTATCCTTTAGTGATTAAGGCTGATGGGCTTGCCGCGGGTAAAGGGACGATAATCGCTGAGGATGAAAAAGAAGCCTTTTCTACCGTGGATGTGATTATGAGGGAGAGGAAGTTCGGAAATGCTGGGGATAGGCTGGTCATTGAAGAGTTCCTTGAGGGAGAGGAAGCTTCGTTTCAGGTTATTACTGATGGGCTTCGGGTCATCCCTCTTGCCTCCTCCAAAGATCATAAAAGGCTCTACGATGGGGATAAGGGTCCCAATACCGGCGGGATGGGTGCCTTTTCGCCGGCGGTAAACCTCGACATAGAGACCAACCGGAAGGTATTGGCGGAGATAGTGTATCCCACCATTCGTGGCCTCGCTGAGGAGGGAAGGCCTTACCGGGGTGTTCTCTATGTAGGGCTTATGATAACTAAAGAGGGACCAAAGGTGCTTGAGTTCAACTGCCGTTTTGGGGATCCGGAGACTCAGGTGGTGTTGCCCCGGTTGGAGAGCGATCTGGTGCCCCTTTTGATCAAGGCGGCGAAGGGAAGAATGGAGCAGGTATCGCCCAAATGGAGAAGGGAAGCCGCTGTCTGCGTGGTTCTTGCTTCGGAGGGATATCCCGGATCGTACAATAAGGGGCTGCCTATTAGTGGTATCGAGGAGGCGGTAGAGGAAGGAGCGATTATCTTCCATGCGGGGACCAGAAAGGAAGACGGGAAGCTGGTGACCGCTGGAGGACGGGTCCTCGGAGTGACCGCCCTTGGGGCGAGCTTCCCTGAGGCGATCGTAAGGGCTTATTCCGCCGTCGAGAAGATACACTTCCCCGGCGTTCATTACCGCCGGGATATAGGGAAAAAGACCTCCCCATCGGTATTCTGATTAACTTAGAGAAACGAGGTGAGGCTTGGTGGACAGAACCCCACTGATAGGTATTGTTTTAGGGAGTGATTCCGACGCCCAGTATATTGAAAGGGGTGTTCATCTCCTTCAGGAATTTGGTGTTCCTTATGAGATACTTGTTTCCTCTGCCCATCGCTCTCCGGGACGGACCCGGGAGTATGCGGAGAAGGCGGAGGAGAGAGGAATAAAGGTCATAATCGCCGTTGCCGGAGCCGCCGCCCATCTTGCCGGTGTCATTGCTTCTGAGACGAGGCTTCCGGTGATCGGCGTTCCCGTTCCCAGTTCCCCCCTTTCCGGCATCGATGCCCTTCTTTCCACTGTTCAGATGCCCGCCGGCATCCCCGTTGCCTCGATGGGGATTGGAGAAGCGGGGGGGAGAAACGCCTGCCTCTTTGCCTTGGAGATACTTGCCCTTTCTTCCCCCGAGCTGAAGGAGAAACTCTCTCACTATCGGAAGCGACTGGCGAAGAAGGTGGAGGAGGCATCGGCTCGGGTGGAGAAAGAATTCTCCCAAGATGTCTAAGGGAAGGTACTTCATCAAGACGCTTGGTTGCAAGCTCAATCAGTACGACCAAGCGGCGATGGAGGAACAGTTGAGGGAAATGGGCTTTGTCCCCTCATCTTCCTCAGAGGCGGATCTTATTATAGTAAATACCTGCACCGTGACCGGGAAAGCGGATGCAGAAGCGAGGAGGCTCATCCGTTCCTACCATCGGGAGAATAAGAAGGCAAGGATAATGGTCACCGGCTGTTATCCGGAACGAGAGCCGGAGCTTTTTACCGATATGCCTGAGGTCTCGCTCGTTTTTGGGAACTATGAGAAATACCATCTTGCCGAGGCGGTTCGGTTCTTGAATGAGGGACGGGGAAAGCTATTTCGTTTAGAAAGGGAGAGAGGGGGGTCTACCCCCGTTCTTCCTCTCACCTCCTTTTCTGGGCATACCAGGGCGTTCGTCAAAATCCAAGAGGGCTGTGATGCTAACTGTAGCTACTGCATTGTGCCCAAAGTCAGGGGGAAAAGCAGAAGCGTTCCTCTTTCGCTGGTAATAAGAGAGGTAGAAAGCCTCCTTTCACAAGGTTTCTCTGAGATCGTCCTTACCGGCATTCACATCGGTGTTTACGGGCGAGACTTTGGAGAAGAAAAAGGATTTTTAACCCTTCTTCGGGCGATAGTTGAACTTCCCTACCAGTTCCGGGTTCGGCTATCGTCACTTGAGCCTTTGGAGATCACCCCTGAACTCATCCAATTTGTCGCTCGTTCGGAAAAGATCGCTCCTCATTTTCACATCCCCCTTCAAAGTGGGTCCGACCGCATCCTCGCCAAGATGCGCCGTCCTTATCGAAGGGATAAATACCGGGAGGTAGTGCTCGCTATCCGGGAGCTCATCCCCGACGCCGGTATCGGTGCCGATGTCATCGTCGGCTTCCCTGGTGAGGAGGAAGAGGATTTTATGGCGACCTATCGCCTTATTGAGGAGCTTCCTCTAACTCACCTTCATATCTTTTCCTTTTCCCCGAGACCAGGGACCGAAGCTTTCCATATGAAGCCTGCTCTCCCGAAAACGGTTATAAAGGAACGGGTGAAAAAACTGCGAACGCTCGCTAAGGAAAAGATGCTTGCTTTCAGGCAGGGGTTCATTGGGAGAGAGCTTTCATCTGTCGTCCTTTCAAAGCGGGATGAGGAGGGGAGGCTCGTCGCTCTTTCCGGAAACTACATCCCCATAAAGGTGCCTTATGAGCCGTCGTTTATTGGGAGGATCGTTCCCGTAAGGATAGTCGAGTTGAACGATAAGGGCGTTTTTGGTATCATATCCTCCTCTGCCACCAAAGAAAGAAAGGAGGGGTTGAAGGTTGAAAAAGGTTAAAGTGATAATTGAGTTTACGAGGCCGTTCACCCTGCTTGCCCCATTTGTTGGTTTCTTTTCCTGGGGACTTGCTGCCTTCGGGGCGAAGCCGAAGATCCCAATCTCCCTCGAAGGGCTGGTCCCGGTTATCCTCGGGGCGGTTATGGCTGCTTCCCTCAATGCTGCCTCAAACGGCATCAATCAGATATTCGATATCGAGATAGACAGGGTGAATAAACCGGAACGTCCCCTTCCTTCGGGAAGGCTTTCCCTCAGGACCGCCTGGTCAGTAACCATCGCCTTCTATGGTATCTCTCTTTTCCTTTCCTGGTTTATTGCTCCCACTGGAGCGCATCAGTGTTTCTTTATCGTCCTCATCGCATCTTTGTGCACCATCCTTTATTCTGCACCACCTATAAGGACAAAGAGGTTCTTGCTCCTTTCCAATTTCACTATTGCCCTTCCCCGGGGGGCACTGCTTGTTGTTGCCGGCTGGTCAGCGGTGAGGGATATCGTCCATCCCGAACCTTGGTACCTTTCCCTGATATTCGGCGCCTTCATCTTCGGGGCGGCGACCACCAAGGACTTCTCCGATATCGAAGGGGATAAGAGAGGAGGATGTCATACGCTTCCCATCTGCTATGGGGTGAAGAAGGCGGCATACATTACCGCTTTGTTCTTTGTATTCCCGTTTCTCCTTATTCCTCTGGGGGTCTGGGTAGGGGTTTTTTCCGCCGGTCCTGTGCTTCTCTATCTTCTTGGAGGGCTCCTTATCGCTTACGGTGCCTTTATCGGTTATCTCCTGGTGCGGAGACCGGAGGAGCTTGCCACCGAGAGGAACCACATCTCGTGGAAGCATATGTATCTTGAGATGATGGTGGCTCAGGTGGGCTTTGCCGTTGTCTATCTCTTGAGCTAAACTAAAGGCCGACGCTTTCTCTTTATTCCTGGTTTGAGCATTCCCCTTAAATTGATTTTAGTTGGATAAGCTTTAGTTTATATATCTAAGGAGCTTCGGTTTTATTATTATGCCTATATCCTTCAATAACTCTTATTACCTCACTCATTCTGAGTCCGTATCGTCTCCTGAGCAGACCCAGTCTCTCATAAGGAGAGATATATTCAGGCAAATTCAGTTTTTCCTTCAGATAGTTAAGAGGTATTCCATAATCTCTGCTAATTTCTCCTAAGGTCATATATCCCCTGATCTTCAACTGGTGATCTCTCAGCCGGTTTTTTTCAGTTTCGGCTGTTTTGCTCTTTTCCTCATCCGGCAGATGGGGTTGTTTCTTTTTCCCCTCTTCAATAGAAGGTTTTTCATAGACCTTTTCCTGGCTTATTTTAAACCTTCCCTTACCACTGGCGGGTTCTATCTCCGGTTTAACCAGCAGGGGGAAACAAAAAAGGAACAATGTTGCCAATCCGAAGAGTATTCCCGCAATCCATCTTGCTTTCCTGCCTCTTACGAGGAGGTTACGGTAGATGGCGGCGATCATTTTCCAGTGGAAAAGGATGTGAACCACCAGCAGTCCCAACAGTATAAGTCCGAGGAAGAGGTGGATCGTCCCCCATTGATGGCGGTCGAGACCGAAAAAGTATAGCTCTACATTGCTTCCGTACTTTATGTTCCGCACTCTTCCCGGCAACAGGACGAACTTGATGAGAAAGCCGATGCCGCCCACTGCCGCCATAAGAAGAAGCATTATCCCGTCTATTATCAGGTTTGTCTTCGCCTTTTTTTGCATAGTTTCTCCCCTCACCGTTTCTTTCAAAGATATTTTGACTTAAATTTTTGAGCGGTTCAAGCCGGCTAAATTGAAATTTCGTTAAAGCGTTTGCCTTTTTTCTTGATTCGGGCGATGATCTATTGATATATTTTTTATATCACCTGCCATTTTAGAAGGAGGTAACCATGAAGCCAAAGAGATATTTGGCTGTGTGCGTAATACTTACTTTTATTCTGCCAGTGCTGATCTTATCAGTAGAAAAGCGCCCGATGACGGTGGATGATCTATTCAAGTTAAAGCGGGTGTCCAATCCCCAGATATCCCCTGATGGCTCACTTATCGTATTTGTGGTTAGGTTCCCCGATCTCAAGAAGGATCGCTATACCTCGGATCTCTATCTGGTAAGAACGAAAGACGGCTCTGTCATTCAGCTTACCACCAGTGAAGGGGGTGAATATTCACCTCAGTTCTCTCCGGATGGGAAGCTCATCGCCTTTCTTTCCAATCGAGACAAGAAGACCCAGATATGGCTCATCAACCCGAGAGGAGGAGAGGCGTATAAGTTGACCAATTCGAAGAGTGGGGTATCGAGCTTCGTCTGGTCGCCCGATGGGAAGAAGATAGCCTATATTGCTTACGATCCACCGACCAAGGAGGAAAAGGAGAGGAAAAAGAAGAAAGAGGATGTAGAGGTGGTGGACAAGGATATCAAGATGGGGAGGCTGTTCGTCATCGATCTTGAAACGAAGAAGGTGAAAAAGCTCACCAAGGGAAACTACACCGTTTCCTCTCCTACCTTCAGCCCTGATGGCAAGATGATCGCTTTTGTCCGTCGTCCTACCCCGAAAGCGGATGATGGCGATAAATCGGATATTATGCTCGTCCCCGCAGAGGGAGGTGAGGTGAAGCCGTTGGTCGTTCGACCTGGTTCCGATTCCTCTCCCAGATGGTCTCCCGATGGTAAATTAATCGCCTTCCTCTCCTCGGATGGAAAGGAGAGCGAGATCGCTGTCTCCCGGATATGTATTGTTCCGGCAGAAGGTGGCAAGCCGAGGAATATCTCCAAAAGCTTTGATCGTTCCCCCCGTTCCCTTGTCTGGTCTCCCGATAGCTCGAAGCTTTATTTCCTTGCCCTCGATGGGGTGGTGAGCAACCTCTATTCCGTTGAGGTGAAAACGGAGAAGATAACCAAGCTCACCGCTGAAAATGGGGTTATTGGTTCCTTCTCTCTCACCAAGGATGGGAAGTTAATGGCGCTCACCAAGGAGGATCCCTATCATCCGGCGGATGTCTACCTCTCAGAGGTGGAAAGATATAACCCGAAGAAGCTTACGGATATGAACCCCTGGGTAAAGAAACTTGCTCTTGGCGAGGTTAGGACGATCCACTGGAAGAGCAAGGATGGCCTCAAGATCGAAGGGCTCCTCATTCTTCCCGTTGGCTACACCCCGGGGAAGCGCTACCCCTTGATCACCCAGATCCATGGGGGACCATCGGGCGTGATGACGCGAAGCTTCCAGTGCTCTTACGGAAGGGATGGACAGATATTGGCTGGTCTCGGCTACGCCGTCCTTCAGCCGAACTTCCGGGGTTCTTCCGGCTATGGTGAAGCCTTCTTAAGAGGGGATGTGCGCGACTGGGGCAAAGGCGATTACAACGACATAATGACCGGGGTGGATTACCTCATCGAGCAGGGTATCGCTGATCCGGAGAAGCTGGGGGTAAGTGGCTGGAGCTACGGTGGATATATGACTTCCTGGATCGTCACCCAGACAGATAGGTTCAAGGCAGCGGCTTACGGTGCTGGCCTTACCGATCTTTATTCGATGTACACCTTGAACGACATCCCCCGGGCGCTCGATGCCTATTTCGGTGGTCCTCCCTGGGATAACTTCGATCTCTACTGGAACTCCTCGGCGATGAAGTATGTCACCAAGGTGAAGACACCCACCCTCATCTTTCAGGGGGGCAGGGATGCTCGGGTGCCACCGCCTCAATCGTGGGAGTTTTATCAAGCACTTAAGCGGTTGGGAGTTCCTACCAAGCTCATCATTTATCCCCGGGAGGGTCATGGCCTTCGTGAACCGAACCACCAGCGGGATAAGGCGGAAAGGGAGATAAGCTGGTTCAACAAGTATATCCTTAAAAAGGAAGAAGAAAGCAAAAAGGAAGAAAAATAATATCAAGGAGATAGGATATGTGGATTAGAAGGTTTCGTTTTACCGCTCTTCTCCTTATCGCCTTGTTTGTCGCCACCGGCGCTTACTCCGGGGGGAAGAAATTTACCTACGAGGATATCGTCAAGATAAAACGGGTATCCGCTCCTCGCATCTCCCCGGATGGCAAGTACATCGCCTATGTGGTGACCGAGGCAGACCTCGAGAAGAGCGCTTATAATTCCGATATCTGGCTCGTTCCCACCAGAGGGGGTGAACCCCTTAAGCTCACCAACTCGCCGAAGGCGGATCGTTTCCCCCGCTGGTCTCCTCGATCCGATAAGATAGCCTTCCTCTCGGGAAGGAGTGGCAAGACCCAGATATGGCTCATCTCCCCCTTTGGTGGAGAGGCGGTTAAGCTCACCGATTCTGAGACAGGGGTTTCCTCTTTCGTTTGGGCTCCCGATGGGAAAAGCATCGCCTACTTAGCGCGGGATCCGGAAACCAAAGAGGAAAAGGAGAAGAAGAAAAAGAAAGAGGATGCCATCGTGGTCGATGAGAAGTTCAAGATGAACCACATTTGGATAATCGATCTGGAGACGAAGAAGGCGCGAAGGCTGACCGAGGGGAATTTTAATGTGAACTCCTTTTCCTTTTCTCCCGACGGCAAGAAGATCGTCTTTTCCGCTGCTCCCACCCCCAAGGTTCCCGACTATTTCAACAGTGATATCTACATCGTCCCGGTAAGCGGTGGGAAGCCGGAGAAGATCGTCTCCACCAAGGGTCCCGATGCTAATCCCAGGTTCTCTCCAGATGGTAAATACATCGCCTATATATCCCAGGGTGGAAGCGACGAATGGTGGGCGAATAGTTATGTCTTCATCATCCCCGCTACTGGAGGAAAGCCGAAGAACCTGACCAAGAAGTTCGATGAGGAGGTGAGGGATTTCTTCTTCTCTCCCGATTCCCGTTACATCTACTTTTCCGGAGGAAAGGGACCCACCTATCAACTCTTCAGGGTGGAGGTTCCTAAGGGGAAGCTCAAGCAGATAACCGGTGGTGCTGGGGTCTTCTCCTCGTTCACCCTGAGCGGTGATGGCAAGATGCTCGCTTACATCTATCAAGACCCGAAGAACCCGCCCGAGGTTTACTGCTCCTCGGTTGTTCCCTTCAGCAAGGGGCGTCCGCTGACCGATACCAATCCTCAGCTAAAGGAGTTCGCCTACGGAGAGACCGAGCTCATCAGTTGGAAGGCAGCGGATGGTTGGAAGATAGAGGGGGTTCTGGTGAAGCCGGTCGGCTATCAGAAGGGAAAGCGTTATCCCCTACTCGTCATTGTTCACGGAGGACCAGCCGGGGTGTTCACCCTTCGCTTTGCGGTGAACCGGGGAGCTTATCCCATCCAGATGTTCGCTCAGAAGGGATATCTCGTGTTGATGCCCAATCCTCGTGGTTCGGGGAACTACGGAGAGAAATTCCGTAAAGCCAATTTACGGGATTGGGGCGGAAAGGATTATAAGGACATTATGGCGGGCGTGGATTATCTCATCAAGAAGGGGATGGCAGATCCGAAACGGATGGGGATTATGGGCTGGAGTTACGGTGGGTTTATGACCTCTTGGGTCATCACCCAGACAAACAGGTTCAAGGCAGCATCGGTAGGTGCCGGGGTGACCAATCTCTACTCCTTCGTCGGCATAACCGATATACCTGAGTTTATGCGCTCTTACTTTAAGGCGTATCCCTGGGAGGACCCGTCGGTCTATATGGCGCACTCCGCAATGTACCACATAAAGAATGCGAAGACGCCTACCCTGATCCAGCAGGGGAAGGAGGATGCCCGTGTACCTGCTCCTCAGACGCGGGAGCTTTATATCGCCTTAAAGAAGCTTGGTGTTCCTGTCTGCTATGTCCTTTATCCGAGACAGGGGCACGGGATCCGCGAGCCGAAGTTCATTATGGATGCGATGAGGCGGAATTTCGAGTGGTTTAACCGGTTCGTTCTCGGGGAAGAGCCGGAAAAGGCAAAGAAGGAAGAAAAGGTAAAGAAGGAGAATTAGCTTCCTTGCCTTAAGATCCGGGGAGATGGTTATCATTATCCCTTTTTGAATACCATCTCCCCGGTTTTTTCATCGAGATCGGCGATTATCGTATCCCCTTCCTTGAATTCTCCCTTGAGCAATTTCATCGCCAACGGGTTCTGGATGAGTCGCTGAATCGCTCGCTTGAGCGGTCTTGCCCCGTAGACCGGATCGTATCCTTCGTGGGCAAGCTTCTCCTTTGCCCGATCGGTAAGCTCTATGTTTATCTTCTTTTCGGAAAGCCGTTTCCTGAGATCGCGCAGTTGAATGTCGATTATCTTTTTGATGTCGTCGAAGGTGAGGTTACGGAAGATGATGATATCGTCCACCCGATTCAGGAATTCGGGCTTGAAGTTCCGTTCCACCTGCTCCATAACCAGTTCCCGCATCCTTCTTTGATCTTTATCCCAGAGCTCCTTGATTATCTCGCTTCCGATGTTCGAGGTCATAATGATTATCGTATTCTTGAAGTCCACCGTGCGCCCCTTGCCATCGGTGAGCCTGCCGTCGTCCATTATCTGGAGGAATATGTTGAATACATCGGGATGCGCCTTCTCTATCTCATCGAGGAGGATGACAGAATAGGGACGGCGCCTGATCGTTTCCGTGAGGTAGCCCCCTTCTTCGTAGCCCACATAACCCGGAGGAGCACCGATGAGCCTCGCCACCGAGTGTTTCTCCATATACTCCGACATATCGATCCTCACCATCGCCTGTTCGTCATCGAACATAAACTCGGCAAGGGCGCGAGCGAGTTCGGTCTTTCCCACCCCGGTAGGACCGAGGAAGATGAATATCCCAATGGGCCTTTTCACATCCTGAAGCCCGGCTCGGGCACGACGAAGGGCATTCGATACCGCGCGGACCGCGTCATCCTGCCCTACCACCCGTTCCTTTAATTTTTCCTCCATATGGATGAGCTTCTCCACCTCCGATTCCATCATCTTGGAGACAGGGATGCCGGTCCACTCGGATACGATCTTGGCTATATCCTCCTCGGTTACCTCCTGTTTCAGCATCGCTTCCTTCTCCTGAAGCTTGGCGAGCTTCTCCCTCGTCTCCTCGAGCTTTTTGTTGAGCTCAAGCGTCTTCCCGTAGCGGAGCTCAGCCGCCTTCTCCAAATTTCCTTCCCTTTCTGCCTGCTGTTCCTCTATTTTCACTTGATCGAGCTCCTCCTTTATCCGGCTTATCTCGGTGATGAGCTCCTTCTCCTTCTGCCATTTTGCCTTCATCCTGTTCGATTTTTCCTTAAGCTCGGCTATCTCCCGCTCTATCTTGGCAAGCCTTTCCCGCGCCTCTCGGTCCTCCTCCTTCTTCAGCGCTTGACGCTCGATTTCGAGTTGGAGGATCCTCCTCTCCACCTGATCTATCTCGGTGGGGAGACTGTCTATCTCCATCCTCAGGCGGGAGGCAGCCTCATCAACCAGGTCTATCGCTTTGTCAGGAAGGAAGCGGTCAGTTATGTAGCGGTGGGATAGTACCGCGGCAGCAACCAGGGCGGAATCCCTTATCCTTACCCCGTGGTGGACCTCATATTTCTCCTTAAGACCGCGGAGGATGGCGATGGTATCCTCTACCGAGGGTTGGGAGACGAATACTGGCTGGAACCGGCGTTCGAGTGCTGGGTCCTTCTCGATGTACTTCCGATATTCGGAAAGGGTAGTAGCACCGATGGTGTGGAGGGTGCCTCGGGCGAGAGCGGGTTTCAGCATATTGGATGCGTCTATCGCCCCCTCAGCTGCCCCAGCACCAACCAGGGTATGGAGCTCGTCGATGAAGACGATGATCCTCCCCTCCGATTCCTCGATCTCCTTCAGTACTGCTTTCAGCCTATCCTCAAACTCACCACGGAACTTGGTACCAGCAACTAAAGAGGCGAGGTCCAAAGCGACGATCCTCTTATCCTTCAAGGTATCCGGGACATCGCCGTTCACTATCCGCTGGGCAAGCCCCTCGACGATCGCCGTCTTACCCACGCCAGGCTCTCCTATCAGAACCGGGTTGTTCTTGGTGCGACGACAGAGGATCTGCATCACCCTTCGTATCTCCTCGTCCCTTCCGATCACCGGATCGAGCTTGCCCTGTCTCGCCAATTCGGTGAGGTCGCGGGAATATCGGGCTAATGCCTGATATTTGTCTTCCGGGTTTTGGTCGGTCACCCGGTGGGAGCCCCGAATGCTCATAAGGGCAGAGAGGAGTCGGTCGCGATCGATCCCGTAGCGCTTAAGTGTCTCTGCTGCCCTGGTTCCGTCCGTCGAAAGGAGGGCGAGGAGGAGGTGTTCCGTGCTCACATATTCGTCCCTGAACTCCTTTGCCTCCTTCAGCGAAGCGTTGAGTACCCGGGAGAGATAAGGGCTGACATAGATCTCCCCCACCCCCGAAACCTTGGGGAGGGCTTCTACCGCCCGCTCGACATCCTGCTCGAGGCGCTTCCTATCCACCTCCAGCTTGTCGAGGATAGGAGGGACTATTCCGTCCTCCTGACGGATCAAGGCGAGGAGGAGATGTTCCGGCTCAAGCTGCTGGTTGCCGTGTTCCTCAGCTATTGCCTGGGCGTCGCGCAGAGCCTCCTGCGCCTTTATAGTAAGTTTATCCATTCTCATCTTGCCATTCCTTTATTTTTTGGAAAATAAAAAGCTCTTTTTCAATATAAATTAGGGAGGGGGATTAGTCAAGGACTCCTCATTATTCTGGTGGAGTTATGACCTCAATACCATCCATATAGGCTCTTAGTGCCTCGGGGATCGCCACCGAGCCATCTCGCTGTTGATAGTTTTCCAGGATAGCGACCACCGTTCTTCCCACGGCAAGCCCTGAGCCATTCAAGGTGTGGAGGAGACGAACCTTGCCCTCTTCGTCCCGGAAGCGGATGTTCGCCCGGCGGGCTTGGAAATCGGTGAAGTTGCCACAGGAGGATATCTCGCGGTATTTCCCCTGACTCGGCACCCATACCTCGAGGTCGTAGGTTTTGGCGGAGCCGAAGGCGAGCTCAGAGCTGGCGAGCGCTACCACCCGATAAGGAAGCTCGAGCCTCCTTAAGACCTCTTCGGCATCGTTGGTGAGGCTTTCGAGTTCGTCAAACGATGTCTCTGGCTTTACGAATTTTACCAGTTCAACCTTGTTGAACTGGTGTTGCCTTATCAATCCCCGCACATCTTTTCCGTAGGAGCCGGCTTCGCTCCGGAAACAGGGGGTATAGGCGGCGAACTTTATGGGAAGGAGGGAGCCATCGATTATCTCATTTTGGAATATGTTGGTCACCGGGACCTCGGCAGTGGGGATCAGGTAGTAGTCTCGATCATCTAAGTCGAGCTTGAACAGATCGCCCTCGAACTTGGGGAGTTGCCCTGTGCCGATCAGAGCCTCCCGGTTGACGATGAACGGAGGAAGCACCTCGGTATAACCATGTTCCTTGGTATGGAGATCAAGCATAAAGTTTATCAGTGCCCGCTCAAGTCGCGCTCCGATACCCTTATAGAGAGCAAAACGGGCACCGGCTATCTTCGCTGCCCGATCGAGGTCGAGTATTCCCAGATGCTCTCCAAGCTCCACATGGGACTTGGGGGTGAAATCGAACTCAGGCGGTTTTCCCCATTTCCTCACCTCGAGATTGGCGCTTTCATCTTCCCCGATGGGCACCGTCTCGTGGTGAATATTGGGAATGGAAAGCATCATCGCCCGGAACGCCTCGTTTACCTCCCTCTCTTTCGATTCTATTCGTTTTACCTCTTGGGAGAGTTCCCGCATCTTCTCAATTATTAAGGAGGGATTTTCTCCCTTCGCCTTTGCCCGGCCTATCTCATCCGAGAGCCTTTTTCTCTCGTGTCTCAGCTCATCGCCCCGCATCTTCAACTTTCTTCTTTCCTCATCAAGGGCAAGAAGCTGCTCTATATCGATTTCGTAGCCCCTTTCCGCCGCTTTCTTCTTTACAAGGTCCGGATTCTTTCTGATAAAGTTGATATCAAGCATATCTACCCCCTCTTTCCTGCGGTTAAAGGATATATTAGACAGGAAGGAATTGTCAATCGCCTCCTTATTCGTTGTTTTGATGTTCGCTCACCGCTATAATCTATATTTGAGGTGGTGATGAAGGAGGAAAGGGGTTTAAGGGTTCTTTTCGCGTTCAGCTTTTTCGCCTTTGGCTTCTTCTCTATGATCTCCCAGGTTCTTTTCCTTAGGGAGTTTTTGGCTGTTTTGTTTGGAAATGAGCTCGCTATCGGGCTCGTCCTTTCCTTTTGGCTTTTTGGCATCTCCCTGGGCGCTTTTATCGGGGCGAGGATCGCTGGGAGAAGGACATCCTCCATCTCGCCCTTTGTTATATCCGCCTCTCTTATGGCGGTCCTCCTTCCCTTGGCGATCTTTGTCATTCGCTCCTTGAGGATTATACTGAAGGTTCCTCCCGGTGAGTTCATCGCTTTCCCTGAGATGCTTCTTTCGGTCGCCCTCATCGTTATGCCGGTGAGTTTTTTCGTAGGCTTCGCCTTCCCCTTCGCCTGCAGGTTTTATGCCCGGTTCTTTCTTGAGCCTTCAGTGGGAGCGGGCTCGGTTTATCTCTTTGAATCCTTGGGAAGCCTTGCTGGAGGCGCTATCTTCACCTACCTTCTGGTGAGCAGGCTTTCTCCCTTTTCCATCCTTTTTTTAAACATCCTCGTCTTATCCCTTTTTCTCTTTTGCCTCTGGTTCAAGATGCGGAGGAGGATCCTTTTCTTTCCCCTCTTTCTCTTAATCGTCTCTTCCTTCACCCTTTTTACTCCCCTCATAAACAGGGTTGAGAAGAAGGGGATCTCCCTTCGCTGGAAGGGGCTTGCCCCACGCTATCTTCTTGTCCTTTCGCGGGATTCTCGGTATCAGAATATCAGCCTGGGAAAGAGAGAAAACCAATTCAGTATTTTCGGAAACGGAGGCTACATCTCCTCGTTCCCCGATCCCTACAGCAATGGGGTGGCTGTCGGTCTCATCATCTCGGAGCATCCCAGCCCGAAGAGGATATTGGTGATCGGCGGTGGCATCTCCGGACTTTTATCGGAGTTCCTTCGCTATCCCATAGAGAGGCTCGATTATGTTCAGCTCGATCCTACCTTAATTGATATTGTGCGGACACATCTTGCGCCGGAGGAAAGGAAGAAGCTCTCCGATCCGAGACTCCACATCTTCTTCCGCGATGGTAGGGAGTTCATAAAGGGGGGTGGCGAGCGCTACGACATCATTCTGGTCAATGTTCCTCCGCCAGCAACAGCGATGGTGAACCGCTACTATACCAAGGAGTTCTTCAAAGAGCTCTCGAGAAGGCTTACCCCAAACGGGGTGGTTGTCTCGCGTCTCCCATCGGCGGCGACCTATTTGGGAGGAGAGGTGGGCGAATATGCCCGTTCCCTCTACCAAACCTTGAAGGAGGTCTTTCCCTTCATCCTGGTTACCCCGGGAGAGGTAAATTACTTCTTCGCAAGTAAAAAGCCTCAGGTGGCAACCGCTGATCTGGCAGTGCTTTCCCGGCGTTATCTCGCCCTTGGTGCCCCCTCGCCTTTCTTTACCCCTTATCATTTCCAGTTCCTCCTTCCCCAAGAGCGGGTGCGTTTTGTAAATGAGGCACTTGCTGGTAGTAGGCGTCATCTGGTGAATACAGATCTGAAGCCGTTGAGTTATTTCTACAATCTAATCCTTTGGGTTGAGGTTACGGGACGGGTGGCACCCGCTAAGATCAGGGGCAAGGTGGAGCGTTTCCTTCTTTCCCTTCGGGAGCTCTCTTTTCTTTACCTTTCGCTCCCCATCCTCTCTTTCGCTATTTTTTGGTTTCTTTTCCTAAAAATAAAGCGAGAATCTCGAAGGCATCCATTCAATATCCTCTTCGCCATCGCTACTACTGGAGGCTCAGCGATGGCTATTGAGATAATCCTTCTCTTCTCCTTCCAGAGCCTGTTTGGATATATTTATCAGGAGATCGGGATATTGGTGGCGCTCTTTATGTTTGGGCTGGCGATCGGAGCACATCTCGGAAATCGGTTCCTCATTAGGGGGAAAAGGGAGGAAAGGTGGCGAGCTTTCTTTCTCCTCGAGATTTCCGTCTTTTTGCTTCTTATTCTTCTTCCCAGCTTACTCCGTTTCCTCTCTTTCCTTTCGGAGAGGGGTTTTTCTTCCTCCCAGTTTGTATTTATGCTTGTTCTCTTCGCTGCCGGAGCGATAACCGGGATGGAGTTTCCCCTGGCAACCCGGCTTTATCTCAGCGGGATGGATGAGGAGATGATAGGAAAGGCAGGGGGAAGGGTGGATGCGGTAGACCATTTGGGCGCCTCTTTTGGCGCCCTTATCACCGGTGTTTTTCTTATACCTCTTATTGGGCTTACCAAAACCGCCCTCTTGTTCGCCCTTTTGAAGGGGGCGAGTTCCTCCTTTATCGGAATGGGGAAAAGCTAAGCCTCTACCACCTCCCGGGTATTTTCCTTCCGCAGAACTTACACTTTCCTCGCTTTATGTTGTTTTCTAAAACCTTGAACCCAATTCTCCTGATGAGGACCTTACCACAGCCAGGGCAGTAGGTGTTTTCTCCTGGGTGCCCCGGGACATTGCCTACATAGACGAAGTGAAGCCCATTGCTCATAGCGATCTTCCTCGCCCGCTCCAGGGTGGCAACCGGGGTTGGGGGAAGGTTGGTCATCTTATAAGTGGGGAAGAAACGGGAGAAATGAACCGGGACATCTGCGCCCAGATTCTTCTTGATCCACTTGGACATCGCATCTATCTCCTTCTCACTGTCGTTTAGGGTAGGGATGAGTAGGACGACTATCTCATACCAGATGCCCACCTCTTTTAAGAGAAGGAGTGTGTCGAGCACCGGCTTTAGTTCGCCGTGGCAGACATCTCGATAGAACTTCTCGGTGAACGCCTTTAGGTCTATCTTCACCGCGGAGAGCACCTTGGTAAGCGCCCGCATCGGCTCCCTCTTTATGTACCCGTTGCTTATCATCACGCTCTCGATCCCTTCCTCCTTCCCCCGGGCTGCAGTGTCGTACATATATTCGTAGAAGATAACCGGTTCGGTGTAGGTGTAGGCGATTATCGGAGTGTTGTTGATCTTGGCTATCTCCACCATCTTTCTTGGGGTGATGTAAAGGGCTTTAATCTGCTCCGGACGAAACTGGGAGATGTTCCAGTTCTGACAGAATTTGCACTCGATATTACAGCCGGCGGTGGCGAAGGAAAGGGCACGGGTTCCAGGGCGAAAGTGGAACAGGGGCTTTTTTTCTATTGGGTCGATGTGCACGGCGCAGGCGCGGGAGTAAACCAGAGTATAATAGGTGCCATTATGGTTCTCACGACAACCACAATAACCTCGTTCGAGGTCAGCCACCTTACAGCCTCGAGGGCATAAGGTACATTCCACCTTCTTTTCTGGGAGCTTCTTAAAGTAGCGCGCCTTTTTGATAAACCGTTTATCGGATAGGGGAAGGGCGACGATGTTCTCGGCGAAAACTGCGCTCCCAAGGCTTAAGCCACAGAGAGCGCTTATGGATGAGCTGAGGAATTCCCGTCTGGTAAAATCGTTTTCTTTTTCCATAGCTATCAACCCCTTATGATCTCGAGCCTGTCAAGCCTTGCCTCCCCCAATCCGTAGGAGGCGGCGGTTTTTATATGCTTCGGAGGTCTTCCTTCGTCGGCTAATGAGGGAAGCCCCTCTTTTTTTCTCTTTTTCTCGATCAGATCGGCGCCAAGGGCATCAACCGCTACCGGGTTTTTGCTCACGATTATCCCCCCATATCGCCAAGCCCAAGGAGGTTTATACGATGGACCTCCATGATATTGGATGATGAGAGCATCGGCGACGACGAGTTTGAGTTTGCTCCTTATCACATAATGGTTGTTCAGATCGGCGATGTAGGGATCGCAGTTGTTATCGTGGTACTTGTTCGGATTATGGATGGCACCGAACATATTTTTAAGAGCGATAGAGACCCCAGCCAAATCGTGGTCCTTCACTATGGGAAGGTTGATGAGAGCGGTTATCCTCTCGGTGAGGATCCTGCTGAAACAGCTTCCCACCTCGCCGGAGAAACGAGGGGCATCCTCATAACCCACTCCCTCTTCGTCGGTACCATAACAGCGAACCCCTTTCCCCGATTTCCTGATGGTGAAACCCGCTCGTCTAAGCTCCCGGCTCGTCCTTTCCCAGAGGATGATGTTCTCCTCCGGGATACCAGCGAGTGTAAGTCCAGAGACTATGGCTGAGACGAGTTCCGGTTTCGGGGAGAGCGGTCTTCCGGCAAGACAGGAGAGTTTTATTCCCACGATATCGGCAGGGGAAAAGAGCATCTCCCAGGCGGATTTTGGATCGCTCTTCCCGGTAAGATTCATTACCGCTTGGTTCACCATCTTGGAGATGACGGTTCGATTCACCCTGTTTCTTCCATCGATCACCCGAGCGTTCTTCACGAGCACTACCCGGGATTTCCCGGCAGTAGGGGTAGAGGGAGGAGTTTGGGCGATAGGAAAAGAGAAGGTATTAGCTCCTCTTCTCTTTATGCCGATCCCGAGTAGCGGAGGTAAGGCGAGAAGCTTCTTTATGAATTCTCGACGACTGGCTTTTCCCATCTTTCCCTCTTTTGGATCAGTGTTTTTTCTTCTCTGAGAATACCTGTGCTTCGAAGATGTATATCTCCGCCCCTCTCTTCCAGGCATCCTTTTCCAGCCCCGCTTTCTCCGATACCGCTTCTAAAAACTGTCTTCTATTCCAGCCGAACTCGGTGGCAACCTGAGGGAGGAGAAGTCCGGCGTTCGCCCCTTTCACTAAGTAGAGCCCGTGTTTCCCTACCTCGATCTCAGAGATGTCGGATATCTTCTTGAGCGGAGTGAGGACTGAAATCTCGATCTCCACCTTATCTATCTCCGAGGGTTTCATCGGAGGGAATCTTGGGTCGCGGGTGGCAGCGTTTATCGTGTTGGCGATCACCGCCCGGTAGATGGGTAGAACTCCTTGGATATAACCGATACAGCCCCTTAGCTTTCCCTTCTTTTTCAGGGTGACGAAGACCCCACTTTTCTCGAGGAGCTTTGGGGTAATATCGTATCTATCTAAGGTGACATTGGGGCTTTTCTTTTCGGTGAGGTAGGAGCGGAGGGTATCCCGAGCTAACTTGAGCAGAGTTTCCTTCTCCTGAGGAAGCAGTTTTTCCCGTCTGGGGGTGAAGCAGATCGAGGTATAGGAGACACAATCGGTATAGTTGCCGGTGATCTCCCCCGAGGTGTAATAGGACAGGACCTCCGCATAATAATTCTTGTCAAGGATCTTAAGAAGAGTAGCTATGGGGCGGAAACCGCAAATGGTGGCGCCGGTATCCTTTTTGTATTTTAGGAAACCGGTAAAGTCGAAGTTCACTATCCTCTCTATCGCCCCGTAATTTAGTTTTTGCAAGTTTTTCTTTATTTCCTTGGTAAACGGAGTGTAATTGAACCTCCGCCCGTAATGGACGAAGTCGGAGCTCGCCACAATAAGGGTATGTTCATCGACAAGGGGTGCTATTGCTTTAGCTACCTTGTCGTAATCCTTTTCGCTTAATTCCCCGAACACCATTGGGATGATGGTGAATTTCTTTCCCGCAAGTATTGTTTGGAGCAGAGGAAGCTGTATCTCCACCGAGTGCTCCCGTTTATGTGCCTCGGGGTAGGTGGTGAATGGTTTGTGCTTTAGGAGTTTTCTTGCCTTCTCCCAATCGAGGGGGACCTCGCCGAGTGGTGTCTCGTAAGCCTTTACCTTCGGGATCGATACACCGTGGAAGTAGGTATAGTGGGTGGGTCCCATAATGATAACCCTTCTTATATCCTCCCCGCGAATGGTGGCATAAGCCATCGCCGCTGCCGGACCGGAGTACTGGTAACCGGCATGGGGGACGATGAGCGCTCTTACTTCACCGTAGAAGTTGACCTTGGGCACCCGAGAAAAAAGGCTCGATAACATCTTTTGTAATTCCGCCTTGTCCGCAGGATACCAGCTCCCAGCGATGGCGGATTTCCTCACCTTGGTGGGCGTCTTCTCGTTGGGAAGGGCGAAGTCCGCCACCAGAAGGAGGATTATCACCAATAAGATGACGGTTCGTTTCATTTTCTCCCCTCTTTTTTCTTCTGGACTTCATTATAAGCCGAAAGGTGGGTGATTGCAAACGCGCCCTTTGATCAGAAGAGGGGGTATCTTCTTTTTTGTGAATGGGTTATCTTTCTTTGAAAATCTCCGTTTCCTCCTTAATTTATCTACAGTTAAAGCCCCTCACTGCGGGATAATTTTTTGCTTGACATCAAATATCTCTTGTGTAAAAATCCGCAGTTAATATCAGGTGGGAGGGGGGGTGAAATGATATCTATCACCATTAAAAACCTACGGAAGAAGGGCCAAGAGAGAGCCTAAAATCCCCTATAACCTAAATAGAGGAAATCTGGCTTAATAAAAAATTAAAGGGGAGGTTTACCAAAATGAAGGAGCAAGGTGATAGAAGGCGAGTGATGATATTTGACACAACCCTCAGGGACGGTGAGCAGAGCCCCGGGGCATCCCTTACTGATAGGGAGAAGTTGATGATCGCCAAGCAGTTGGCGAGATTGGGGGTTGATGTGATCGAGGCGGGGTTCCCCATCGCTTCTCAGGGTGATTTCGAGGCGGTGAAGTTGATCGCAGAGAATGTGAAGGGTCCAGTGATCTGCGGGCTGGCGAGGGCGAATGATGCTGACATCGATCGCTGTTGGGAAGCGGTGAAAAACGCCTATAGGCCAAGGATTCACACCTTCATTGCCACCTCTCCCATCCACCGAGAAAAGAAACTGAAAAAGAGTAAAGAGGAGATCCTCAAATTAGCCGTCGCCGCGGTGAAGAGGGCGAGGAGTTATTGTGACGATGTCGAGTTCTCCCCGGAGGATGCGACGAGGACGGAGATCGACTATCTTGCCGAAGTGTTGAAAGCGGTGATCGATGCAGGGGCAACCGTGGTGAACATCCCGGATACGGTGGGTTATGCGGAACCAGGGGAGTTTGGGAATATGATCCGGGAGCTTTTTGAGCGCGTACCCGAGATGAAGGAGGTAACGGTAAGTGTCCATTGCCACAACGATTTGGGAAATGCTGTTGCCAATTCCCTCGCTGCGGTAAAGAACGGAGCAACCCAGGTGGAATGCTGTATAAACGGGATAGGAGAACGGGCGGGGAACGCCTCTACCGAGGAAGTGGTGATGAACCTGGTAACGCGGAAGGATTACTTCAATGTGGAAGTTGGGGTAAATACGAAGGAGATCTACCGCACCAGTAAGATGGTATCGAGCCTGACCGGTTTAGAGATTCCGAGGAACAAAGCAGTGGTTGGAGAGAACGCCTTTGCCCACGAGGCGGGGATCCACCAGCACGGCGTGCTCTGCAGTAGGGAGACCTACGAGATAATGACCCCTGCTATGGTGGGATGGAGTGGGGAGAGCTTGGTTATAGGGAAACACTCCGGGAAACACGCGATAACCGCTTTATTGAAAGAGGAGGGTTATACCCTCACTGACGAGCAGATCAACGAGATAACAGCAAGGGTGAAGGAGCTGGCAGATAAGCAGAAGTTTGTGGAGAAGGACGATGTGATCGCCATCGCCAACGATGTTATCCATCGCCTCTCAGAGAAGGAGCAGGTCATAAGGCTCGAAGAGTTCATAGTGGCGACAGGGAACGGGTTCACCCCCACCGCTTCGGTGAAGCTATCCATCGAGGGGGAAACCAAGATGGGGGTGGGAACCGGTGTCGGTTCCGTCGATGCTTTGAGCCATGCCATCCAGAGTGTAATCGATCCCTCCCTACGACTGGTCGATTTCCACATAAAGGCGATTACTGGAGGAACGGATGCTCTGGCTGATGTATCGATAAAGCTGGCGGATAAGGATGGGAACATCTTCTCCGCAAGGGCGGTGAACGAGGATGTGGTCAGGGCAAGTGCAATGGCAATGCTTAAGGGAGCGAACAAAGCCCTTAGCTTCCAGAGGAACGAGAAAGGAGGCGAGCGGTAGTGGGGGCGACGATTACCGAGAAGATACTGGCAAAACACGCGGGGAGGGAAAGAGTTTCCCCAGGCGAGTTGCTGAATGTGGATATAGATCTCGTTCTGGCGCATGAGGTTACCACCCCACCTGCGATAAGCGAGCTGGAGAAATTAGGCATCGACAGGGTGTTCGATCCGGAGAGGATAGTGGTGACCCCGGATCATTTCGTTCCCAACAAGGACGAAAGAAGCGCTGATCTCGCCAAGCGCCTTAGGGATTGGGTAAAGAGGCACAACATAAAGCACTATTACGAGGTAGGCAGGCACGGCATCTGCCACACGATGTTGATTGAACAGGGGCATATCGGTCCTGGGATGATAGTGGTAGCTGGCGATTCTCATACCTGTACCCACGGTGTTATGGGCGCCTTCGGTTGGGGGGTAGGAAGTACCGAGCTCGCTGCGGCGATCGCCACGGGAAAGCTATGGCTGGAGGTTCCGGAGACGATCAAGGTGGTGGTAGAGGGTGAGCTTCCCAAGGGGGTATATTCCAAGGATGTGATCCTCTATGTATTGTCGCAGATCGGCGTTTCCGGAGCAACGGATAAGGTTCTCGAGTTTGCTGGCTCGACGATAGATGAGTTGGAGGTGGAAGACCGGGCTACCATCACCAATATGGCTGTGGAGGCGGGAGCAACGGTGGGGATAATAAATCCAGACCAGAAGGTATTCGATTATCTCAGTAAGAGGACGAACAAGAAGTTCGACCCGGTCAGTTCAGATCCCGATGCGGAGTATTCCCAGGTTCATTGCTTCGAGGTGAGCTCCCTTGAGCCCCTGGTGGGGGTTCCTCCTCTCCCCTCAAACGGGAAGCCGGTTGGTGAGCTCAAAGGGGTGAAGATAGATCAGGCGGTGGTGGGTTCCTGCACCAACGGGAGGATCCAGGATCTAAGGGAGGCAGCTAAGATATTGAAGGGGCGGAAGGTTGCTCCCTTCGTACGGATGATAGTGATCCCAGCGACCACGAGTATATGGAAGCAAGCTCTTAAGGAAGGGCTTTTCGACATCTTCACTGAGGCAGGAGCAGCGGTATCGACCCCTACCTGTGGTCCTTGTCTCGGTGCCCATATGGGGGTTCTCGCTGCTGGGGAGGTAGCCATCGCCTCTACCAACCGCAATTTCGTGGGCAGGATGGGATCTCCGAAATCCTCCGTTTATATAGCGAGTCCGGCAACGGTTGCTGCCTCTGCCGTAAGAGGAGAGATAACGGACCCAAGGGAGTTCCTGTAAAGGATGTTTCGGTGAGCGCTATGGGAAATAAAATCAAGGGAAAAGCTTATGTTTACGACCGGGATGATATCGATACCGATATGATCATCCCGGCAAGCTATCTCAACACCGACGACCCGAGGGAGCTCGTGGAACACGCTATGGAAGCGATAGATCCCGACTTCCCGAAGAAAGTGGCTGAGATGGGGATTGAGATAGTAGTGGGCGGGGAGAATTTCGGCTGTGGCTCAAGTAGAGAGCATGCGATATGGTGCCTTACGGGACAGGGGATTAAGGCGGTTGTCGCCTCCTCCTTCGCCCGGATATTCTTCAGGAACTGCGTAAATTATGGGTTGCTCCCGGCTATATGTCCTGGTGCCAGCAAGAGGATACGAACCGGAGATGAGATAGAGATAGATATTGCCGAGGGTTTGGTGAGGAATTTGACGAGGAAGGAGGAGTACCGCTTGAAGCCGTTGCCCGATTTCGCAATGGAGATAGTTACCGCTGGAGGTCTCCTCAGGTATATCAAGAGGAAGCTGGAGGAAGGAAGATGAGGAAGCATAGGATAGCGCTGATCCCCGGTGATGGGATAGGACCCGAGGTTATCGCCGAAGGGGTGAAGGTGATCGAGGCGGCGGGGGAGGTTCATAACTTTGAGGTGGAGTATATAACCTACGATATCGGGGCGGATCGGTATCTTGCCACCGGCGAGCTGATGACGGAGGAAACCCTTAAGGAGATAGGGGAGAGATGCGAAGCGATATATCTGGGGGCGGTTGGTGATCCTCGGGTAAAGCCGGGGATCCTGGAGAAAGAGATCCTCTTAAAGACCCGATTCTACTTCGATCAGTATGTGAACCTGAGGCCGATCAAGCTCCTCAAGGGTGTGTGGTCTCCTCTGAAGGATAAGGGACCCGCGGATATTGATTTTACGGTGGTGAGAGAGAACACGGAGGATTTCTATGTCGGGCTCGGGAAGCGGACTAAGGAGGGAAAGAGCCATCACCATCTTGAGTTGCTGAGGTCACTTTATAAGTTGAGGTTGGGGGTAGATGTTGAGCTCGATGGTTCGGATATAGCCTATCAGATCGGGATCACCAGCAAGAGGGGGGCGGAGAGGATTATAAGGTATGCCTTTGAGCTCGCCAAGAAGGAGAAAGCGGAGGTTGTCCATGTAGTCGATAAGGCAAATGTCCTCACCGAGATGTACGGATTGTGGCGGGAGATGGTAGCGGAGGTAGGAGCCTCATATCCGGAGATAAAATATGAGTTTATCTATGTAGATGCGATGGCTATGTGGTTGGTGAGGGAGCCGGAGCGGTTCAAGGTGGTCCTCACCCCAAATATGTTCGGCGACATCATCACCGATCTTGGTGCGATGTTGCAGGGCGGGCTTGGGTTGGCTCCAGGAGGGAATATAAACCCTGATGGGGTGTCGATGTTTGAGCCGATCCATGGGAGCGCCCCCGAGCTCAAAGGGACGAATACCGCCAATCCTCTGGCTACCATCTGGGCAGGAGCGCTTATGTTGGCTGAGATCGGGGAGGAGAAATCAAAGAACTTGATCGTCAAGGCGATAGAGAGGGTTATCGAAGAGGGGAAGGTAAGAACAAGGGATATGGGGGGTAGTAATACTACCAGCGAAGTAGGGGATGCAGTAGCCGATAAGGTCAGGGAGTTGGGCGAGATGTAGAGGATGTAAGATCCGGGATAGAGAATGAAGGGGACAGCCGATGAGGCTGTCCCCATATTATTTTTCCCCTTTAGAGAGGAGACTGGAACCTTTCTTGATCGCTATAAAATAAGATTTATTGTTGTAAGTTGGAAAAAAGAAGGATAAAATAGAAATTCTAAAAATTATGCTGGTGATGGAAATGGAGCGGACGCTGGTTCTGAATTCGAGCTATCAGCCGATAAATGTGATCAACTGGCGACGGGCGATCACTATGCTTTTCCTCAATAAGGTGGAGGTGATTGAGGAGTACGATCGTGAGGTAAGGAGCGTCTCTCTTTCTTTGAGGGTGCCTTCGGTACTCAGGGTGATCAACTTCATACCAGAAAAGAGGATAAGGAAGAGACTGAAGCTCACCCGGACCAATGTCTTCATCCGTGACCGTTATCGCTGTCAGTATTGTGGCAAGGAGTTTCCTGCCTCGGAGCTCACCTTGGACCATGTTATTCCTCTCACCCGGGGAGGAGATCATTCCTGGGAAAACCTGGTGACCGCTTGTAAGGGTTGTAATAACCGGAAAGGGGCGAGAACGCCTTCCGAGGCAGGGATGAAGCTTTTGAGGGAGCCTCGCGTCCCTTCTTATTTTGTTGGATCGAATTTCCTCATCGATCCAGCATACATTCCACAAACTTGGCGGGTTTATCTTTGCCTTCAGGGGGCGAAATAGGCTTTTTATCTTATCCGGCAGGTGAAGAGGTACTTGCCTATCTCTATCTTATCCCCGTTATTTAGGGTGATTTCTGTGATCTTCTTCCCGTTTACCTTGGTTGAGCTCAACCCTCCCTGGTGAATGATAGCAAAGGAGCCATCCTCTTTCTGCTCTATTGTCGCCTGGACTTTGCCGATGAACATACCTTCAAGTTTCAGGTTAGCTTCGTTACTCGTTCCGATGAAGAAGGGGAAGCGGTCTACCCGGAAAACGCGCCGGTTGGGAAAGACGAGTTCCAAAACCCTTCCTTCTTTTTTATTGGCAGCCTGTTGGATCTGGCGGAAGAAGGAAGTATCGACCAGGACGGTTTTTTTGTCTTTAGTAGCGGTCTCTGGTAAACCAGGAGAGGGCTTTTTCCCTTCCTCGAAGATCAACCGGTGCTCTCCGATGAATATCTCATCCCCATGTTTAAGCTGTTTTTTGGTTACTTTAATCCCATTCACAAAGGTGCCGTTTACCGAGTTCAGATCCTCGATGTAGAACTTTCCTCCCTCCTCCACCACTCGGGCATGCTTTCTTGAAACCGCTGGATTGGCAATTACCACATCATTCTCTGAGCTCCTTCCGATGGTAAGGACCTTCCCCTTTATGGGGAATCTACCCACCACATTATCCTTTAACTTGAGGGTTACGGTGGGTCTTGGTCTGGTGAAGAAGCCAACAATATCCTCCGGCAGCTCCAATTCTGGAAAGCCGGAATCTATTGCCGGGTTTATCACAATGTCTTGGTAGATATCTATTTCAAGGGGTTTTTCCTTCGCCTTGCTATAGATGAATACCAGAAGCTGCTCAAGAGGGGTTTCCTCCCGAATCGCCTCCGTCTCCTCAGCGAAGTAAAGGGCGGTTGGTTCTCCTCCAATACAGATAGCGATGGAAACCTTTTCTCCATCACTTATGGATAAGACGGTATCCTTCCCCTCCACTTGAATCTTCTCTACAACCTCCTCTACATCCACCAGATCAGTAGTAGCCTGCATCGTTGGGCTATGCTGGAATAAACAGATGATGCTTTTTACCAATGCCTCATCGGTGTAAAAGAATGAAAGAAGTGGCGCAGAGAGTTTGGAGTAGTTTTTGAAAAATTCCCGAATGGGTATCGAACTAAACTCCTTCTCTTTGATCGTTCCTGCACTGTGTATTCTTCCCTCAGTGATAAAAAGGTAATGATCGGACTTATCGCCCTTAAGAGAAAAGAAGCCATCGGTAAGGGCGTTTTCCCTCAGAGCATAACGAAACCGCTCGTTGAATTTATCCAACGGAGAAGCAATGTCCTCGAATAACGCCCCTTGTCGTGGGAATTGAAGCGACTTCATCTCTCCTTTCCGATATTGGCCTATTCTCCTTTATCAAAAGAGATAACCTATCCTTCCGAATCTCGCTTTTCTCAAGTATAGCCCTTCGGGCGATGGAAGTCAATATCTTATTACTCATTAAAGGATAGACTGAACCCTCTGCCAGAGCCTGGTTATCTCCTTAGCTAAGGGCGATTCCGGGAATTGAACGATACTCTTCCCCGCCACCACCGCCTGATAGGCGGTCTTATCATAGGGGAGCCTCCCAACAATGGATGTGCCTTCCTTCCCGCAGTAGCTCTCTATTTCCTTTGATATTCTCTCGTTGATATCGTATTTGTTTATCACCACCCCGGCTTTTATCCGGAAATGTTTGGCTAAGGCGATCACCCGGGCGAGGTCATGTATCCCGGACAGGGTAGGTTCGGTTACTATCAAGGCGTAGTCCACCCCGGCGAGCGAGGCGATCACAGGACAGCCGATGCCAGGGGAACCGTCTATTATCATCAGCGGTATCGAGAGCTCGCCTGCCCGTTCTTCCGCCTTTTTCCTCACCGCGGTAACCAGCTTTCCCGATGCCTCCTCGCCGACGGCAAGCTCCCCATAGATGAGGGGACCGTATCCCGTCTCCGCTTCGATTATCTTCCCTGACTGCCGGGGCACCATCTCTATCGCCTTAGCTGGGCATAGGAAGGCACAGACGCCGCATCCCTCGCATCTTAAGGGGTCTATTTTGTTCACCTCCGATATCGCCTCGAAGGGGCATTTTTTTTCGCAGATACCGCATTCAGTGCACCGGTCAAAATCGACCACTGCCACCTGAGAACCGGAGAAGGGTTCCTCTTTTATCGGCTTTACCCCCAATATCAGGGGGAGGTTTGAAGCATCGACATCGCAATCTGCGAGCACCTTCTCCTTTGCCAGAAGAGCGAAGGAACCGGCTATGGTGGTTTTCCCAGTTCCTCCCTTTCCGCTTATCACCACCAGCTTTTTCATCCTTCCTTCCCCCTTATGTCATCTATCATCCTCTGGAATACTTCACGATAGGTGGGGTCAATATCGATGAGCGTTTTCCCCTCGGAGTATCCCCGGGCGATCCCAATCTTATGGGGGATCTCAAGAAGAAGAGGTATCTTCTCCTCCTTGAGATAGTTCTTCACTCGGGAATCGCCGATATCCGCCCGGTTGATGATCACCCCAAAGGGGAGGGAGAATTTTCTCGCCAC
>JAGGZT010000035.1 GCA_021161905.1 Acidobacteriota bacterium
CTACTTGATTATTTCGGTGACGGTGCCAGCACCTATCGTCCTTCCACCCTCACGAATAGCAAACCGTAACCCCTTCTCCATCGCTATCGGCGTGATCAGGTCTATCCGTAAATTCACATTATCTCCCGGCATCACCATCTCAACACCCTCAGGCAATGTCACTACTCCAGTAACATCCGTCGTCCTAAAGTAAAACTGAGGACGATAGCCACTGAAAAACGGCGTGTGCCTTCCACCTTCCTCCTTCGTCAACGCATATACCTCAGCCTTGAAACTCGTGTGCGGCGTTATACTACCAGGCGCCGCTATCACCATCCCCCGCTCAACCTCCGTCTTCTCCGTACCACGTAACAATAATCCAACATTATCCCCAGCTACCGCCTCATCCAATATCTTCCTGAACATCTCTATGCTCGTCACCACCCGCCGCTTCGTCTCCCTTATCCCCACTATCTCTACCTCATCCCCAGCCTTTATCCTACCTCGCTCTACCCTGCCCGTAACCACCGTACCCCTTCCTGATATGCTGAATACATCCTCTATCGGCATCAAAAACGGCTTGTCAACATCCCTCACCGGTAACGGTATATACTCATCAACCGCATCCAATAACTCCATTATCGGTCCACACTTCTCACACTCACGCTTACCACAGCCACACTCCGCCGCCTTCAACGCCGAACCCCTCACCACAGGTACATCATCACCCGGAAACTCATACTTCGTTAATAACTCCCTCACCTCTAACTCCACTAAATCCAATAACTCAGGATCATCAACCATGTCCACCTTGTTCAAAAATACCACTATCGCAGGAACATTCACCTGACGCGCTAATAATATGTGCTCCCGCGTCTGCGGCATCGGCCCATCCGCCGCACTCACTACCAATATCGCTCCATCCATCTGCGCCGCACCAGTTATCATGTTCTTCACATAATCCGCATGCCCAGGACAATCTACATGCGCATAATGTCGCTTCTCCGTCTCATACTCCACATGCGCTATCGCTATCGTTATCCCTCGCTCCTTCTCCTCCGGCGCCTTGTCTATCGACTCAAAAGGACGATACTCTATCTTCGGATTCAAACTGTGTAAACACCTCGTTATCGCTGAAGTCAACATCGTCTTACCATGATCCACATGACCTATCGTCCCTATGTTCACATGCGGCTTCGTCCGCTCAAATCTCTCCTTCGCCATTAAACCCTCCTTGGGCTAAATCTCACCACCATTTAAGCCCCCCGCGCACCCGGGAGAGAACCTCCTCCGCTATATGCTTGGGCACGGGTTGATAACACTTAAACTCCATAGTATGAACCGCCCTCCCCTGGGAAAGGGATCTGATATCGGTAGCATAGCCGAACATCTCGGCAAGGGGTGCCAAAGCCCTTATCACCTGAACCCCATCGCGAGACCGCATCTCCTCGATCTTCGCCCGGCGGGCATTGAGATCGCTCAACACATCGCCCAAATACTCCTCAGGAACGACCACCTCCACCAACATAATAGGCTCAAGCAATATAGGGCTTGCCTTGGAGGCGGCGTCGCGAAAGGCAAGCGACCCGGCAACCTTGAAGGCGATATCAGAGGAATCGACCTCGTGATAGCTCCCACCGATAACAACCGCCCGGAACCCCCGCATTTCATAACCAGCAAGGACCCCGCTCGCCATAGCCTCCTCGATCCCTTTCCTTATGGGCTCGAAGAACTCGCGAGGGATTATCCCCCCGCTAAGCTCCACCTTAAACTCAAAGGCAAGTTTATCGGAAAGGGGCTCGAGCAATAGCTTCACATGACCATACTGCCCCCTTCCTCCAGTCTGTTTTATAAACTTCCCCTCGCCCTCTGCTGCCTTGGTAATCGTCTCCCTATAGGCGACCTGCGGCTTCCCCACCTTCGCCTGGACATTGTACTCCCTGAATAGCCTATCCACTATTATCTCTAAGTGAAGCTCACCCATACCAGAGATAAGGGTCTGGCCTGTTTCCGGGTCTTGCCTTATCTGGAAGGTGGGATCTTCCTGAGCCAACTTATTGAGAGCGAAGGTCAATTTGGACTCCTCGCTCTGGCTCTTTGCCTCCACCGCCACCGATATCACCGGAGCAGGAAACTCCATCGACTCCAAGACGATCGGATGGTGAGGATCACAGATGGTATCCCCGGTGCGGATCTCCTTTAGCCCTACCGCTGCTGCGATATCGCCGGAGAAGACCTCATAGATATCCTCTCGTTTATTGGCGTGCATCTTGAGAAGCCTTCCTATCCGCTCCGGCTTCCTCCGGTTGGCGTTGTAAACGGTAGAACCAGCTCTCAAGGAGCCGGAATAAACCCTTAGATAAGCAAGCGATCCCACATAGGGGTCGTTCATAATCTTAAACACCAAGGCACAAAACGGCTCAGAATCGGATGCCTTTCGTATCTCTTTCCTCTTCCCATCAAGAGAGCTTCCCTCGACCGGAGGTATATCCAAAGGGGAAGGGAGGTAATCGACCACCGCATCGAGGAGTGGTTGAACCCCTTTGTTCTTGAAAGAGGCGCCACAGAGAACGGGGACGATCTTGTTCGCAATAGTGCCCATCCGAAGTGCTCGCTTCAACTCAGCCACTCCGATCTCTTCGCCCTTGACATACTTCTCGAGTAAGAGATCATCTATCTCGCAAAGAGCCTCTACCATCGCCTCACGATATCTCCTCACCTCTGCTTTGAACTCATCTGGTATCTCCTCACAGTGGTAACGAGCGCCAAGGCTCTCCTCCTCCCACACTATCGCCTTCTCCTCGAGAAGATCGATAACCCCCTGGAAAAGGTCCTCCTTCCCCAAGGGAAGCTGGATGGGAACCGGCTTTGTGTGGAGACGAGCCCGCATCATATCAATAGTGCGGAAGAAATCAGCCCCTACCCGATCCATCTTATTGACGAAGGCGATCCGGGGAACACCATATTTATCCGCCTGATGCCAGACCGTCTCCGATTGGGGCTCTACCCCACCCACAGCGCAGAAGATGGCTATGGCCCCATCGAGTACCCGGAGGCTCCGCTCCACCTCGGCGGTGAAATCGACATGGCCCGGAGTATCAATGATGTTTATCCTATGCTCCCGCCAGAAACAGGTAGTCGCTGCCGAGGTTATAGTGATCCCCCGTTCCTGCTCCTGCTCCATCCAGTCCATCGTCGCCGTTCCCTCATCCACCTCGCCCATCCGATGGGTTATTCCAGCATAATAAAGGATGCGCTCGGTAGTAGTGGTCTTGCCGGCGTCGATGTGCGCCATTATCCCTATATTTCTTATTCGCTCTAAGGGGATCTCCCTCGGCACAGCCCGGAACCTCCTTTTAGCCATATCATCACCACCGGTAATGGGCAAAGGCACGGTTCGCCTCCGCCATCCGGTGGGTATCCTCCTTCTTCTTTATGGCAATGCCACGGTTCTTCGCCGCATCGAGAAGCTCAAAAGCAAGCCTCTCCTTCATCGTCTTCTCGGAACGGCTTCTCGCGGCATTCACGATCCAGCGAACGCTCAATGATCCCTGCCTCCGAAGGCTTACCTCCACCGGAACCTGATAGGTAGCACCACCAACCCGCCTTGATTTCACCTCGAGCTTCGGCTTCACATTCTCAAACGCCTGAGTGAGCACCTTCAACGGGTCATCGCCCGTTTTCTCCCTGATTATATCCATCGCCCCGTAGAAGATCTTCTCCGCAATGCTCTTTTTGCCGTCCTTCATTATCACATTGATGAACTTGGTAGCCAGAGTACTCCCGAAAACTGGGTCCGGCGGAACCTCCCTCGGAACTACCTTTTTCCTTCTCGGCATCGCTAACGCTCCTAAACTAAATTATTGTTGAGGGGTCTTGGTACCGTATTTCGACCTGCTGCTCTTCCTATCCTCTACCCCTGCAGCATCAAGGGCTCCCCTAATCACATGATAACGGACCCCAGGAAGGTCCTTTACCCTTCCTCCACGAATGAGCACGATCGAGTGCTCCTGAAGATTGTGCCCAATCCCAGGAATATAAGCGGTAACCTCAATCCCATTGGTAAGACGAACCCGGGCTACCTTCCGCAATGCCGAATTGGGTTTCTTCGGCGTAGTGGTATAAACACGAACACAGACCCCCCTTTTCTGAGGACAAGCCTGAAGGGCAGGACTGGAACTTCTCTTCTCCTTCCTCGCCCTTCCCTTTCTAACCAACTGATGCATCGTAGGCACTGAAAACACCTCCCAAACTCAACTTAAGAGCCCTTCTATGACAAAATCGGCTAAAGATAACAAACTACGCTTCCTCTTGTCAAGAGCATTTCCTAAAATTTCAACTTACTTTAACCCCTTCCTCCTTCTCCGGAGAGACCTCCTCCTTCTTCTCCTCATCAACCAGTTTGACCCTCTGATAATACTCCCAACCGGTACCCGCAGGGATTAGCCTCCCTACAATGACATTCTCCTTCAACCCACGAAGGTTATCCACCCTTCCGCCAATACTTGCATCGGTGAGTACCCGGGTGGTCTCCTGGAAGGAGGCAGCGGAGATGAAACTATCGGTACTCAAGGATGCCTTGGTGATCCCTAAGAGAAGAGGCCTTCCTACCGCAGGACGCTTCCCTTCTCTCATCATCTGCTCGTTTACCTCCTGGAACCGGAACCTATCCACCTGCTCATCGACGAGGAAATCGGTATCTCCCACATCCTCGACCCGGACCCAGCGCATCATCTGGCGGATAATGATCTCAATATGCTTATCATTTATATTGACCCCCTGGGATTTATAGACCTCCTGGATCTCGGTAAGGAGATAGTTCTGCAAGGCAACCTCGCCCTTAACCCGGAGAATGTCGTGGGGATTGATGGGACCTTCGATCAGGGGATCGCCAGCCTTGACCACTTCACCCTCCCGAACCATTATATGCGCCCCCTTGGGTACCATATACTCCCTCTGCTCTCCCGCCTGTTTATTGATCACGATGATCTTACGCTGACCCCGCTTCACCGGACCGTATTTTACTATCCCATCGATCTCGGTGATCACCGCTGGCTCCTTGGGTTTCCTCGCCTCAAACAACTCCACCACCCGGGGAAGACCACCCGTGATATCCTTGGTCTTGGTGGTCTCCCGAGGTATCTTGGCAAGAACATCACCGGGATAGACCTCCTGCCCCTCCTCTACCATCAGATGGGCACCCGAAGGGAGGAAGTAACTCTTGAGCGTCTTTCCTTCGCTGTCCTTGATGAGGATGCGAGGCTGTCTTTTCTCATCAGCGGACTCCACGATAACCTGAGCGGAGAAGCCGGTTATCTCATCAACCTCCTCTTCCACCGTCTCGCCAGGGACGACATCGCGGAAATCGACGGTACCACCTGCCTCGGTTAGAATAAGGGAGTTGTAAGGATCCCACTCAGCAAGAACCGTTCCTATCGGCACCTCCTGCCCTTCCTTCACCTTGAGCTTAGCCCCGTAAATGACCTTGTACCGCTCACGCTCCCTGCCCTCCTGATCCTCGATCAGTATCTGTCCATTCCGGTTCATCACCACCAGATCACCCGCCCTATCGGAAACGGTATTGAGATTTAGGAACCTCACCTTGCCCCCATGCTTTGTCTCCAGAGTTGACCTTTCAGAAACTCGAGAGGCAGCACCACCAATATGGAAGGTACGCATCGTAAGCTGAGTGCCCGGCTCCCCTATCGACTGGGCAGCAATAACACCCACCGCCTCACCAAGTTCCACCATTGCTCCGGTAGCCAGATTGCGCCCATAACATTTAGCACAGACACCCCATTTAGCCTCACAGGTGAGCACCGATCTTATCTTGACCTTCTCGATACCAGCGTTCTCAATAAGATCAGCATATTCCTCATCTATCTCCTCATCCTTCTTTACGATTACCTCACCGGTAAACGGATCCTTTATATCTTCGGCAGCCACTCTACCCAGTATCCGCTCCCTTAAGGTCTCGATTATCTCACCACCCTCAACAATAGCACTTACCTCTATCCCCTTAGGGGTGCCACAGTCCTCCATCGTCACGATCACATCCTGAGAGACATCCACCAGCCGTCTGGTGAGATAACCGGAATCCGCCGTTTTAAGAGCGGTATCGGCAAGACCCTTCCTCGCCCCGTGGGTGGAGATGAAGTATTGGAGCACGGTGAGTCCTTCCCGGAAGTTTGAGGTGATTGGGGTCTCAATGATCTCCCCTGATGGCTTAGCCATCAACCCCCTCATTCCTGCCAGCTGTTTTATCTGCTGTTTGCTTCCCCTCGCTCCAGAATCAGCCATAATGAATATCGGGTTCACCTCCTCACCAGTCCGGTCTCGCCGCTGCATCTCCTCAAACATCTTGTCAGCTACCTCTTCGGTCACCCGGTACCAGATGTCTATAATCTTGTTATACCGCTCCCGGTTGGTGATCGCCCCTTCTTTATACTGGTTCTCTACCTTAATCACCTCCTCCCGAGCTCGCTTCACCAGTTCGTTCTTCTCCGGAGGAATAACCATATCCTCGATCCCAATGGAAATGCCGCCCAAGGTGGAATAGAGGAACCCAATATGCTTGATATTATCGAGCATCTCCACCGTCGTATCGTTTCCGTAATGGAGATAACAGAAGGAAACGAGGGAAGCAAGACCCTTCTTCTTTAAAAGGCCATTGATGAAGGGGAACCCTTCGGGTAAATAGTCGTTGAAAACGACCCTTCCCACCGTAGTCCGGATGATCTTTCCCTTGACCTCCTTGATTGGGGCATGAAGCACATCCTGAGGATCGTAAGCCTCAGAGAGATCGATAAGCTTGCCCGTGTACCTCACCTTTATCCGCGCCATCAGATCGACAATACCGTTTTGGTAAGCGAGCATCGCCTCCTCAAGAGAAGAGAAGAACCTACCTTCTCCTTTTGCTCCAGGCCTCTCCTTGGTGAGATAGTAGATACCAAGCACGATATCCTGAGTGGGCACCACGATCGGATTCCCGTTGGCTGGGGAGAGGAGATTATGGGTGGAGAGCATCAACACGCTCGATTCCAACTGAGCCATCGCCGAAAGAGGGATATGAACCGCCATCTGGTCTCCGTCGAAGTCGGCGTTGAAAGCGGTACAAACGAGTGGGTGGATCCTGATCGCCTTCCCCTCCACAAGAACAGGATAGAACGCCTGAATACCAAGACGGTGAAGGGTAGGCGCTCGGTTTAAAAGAACCGGATGCTCCTTTATCACCTCCTCCAGATAGTCCCATACCTCGGGAAGCTCCTGCTCCACCATCTCCTTTGCCGCCTTGATGGTGGTGGCAAGTCCCTCCCGCTCCAGCTTATGGTAGATGAAGGGCTTGAAGAGCTCGAGCGCCATCTTCTTGGGAAGACCACACTGGTTGAGCTTCAACTCGGGACCAATGACGATGACCGAACGACCAGAATAATCCACCCTCTTACCCAAAAGGTTTTGACGGAAACGTCCCTGCTTCCCCTTAAGGGCATCGGCAAGCGATTTGAGGGGCCGGTTGTTGGCGCCACGAAGTACCCTACCCCGTCTTCCATTGTCAAAGAGGGAATCCACCGCCTCCTGAAGCATCCTCTTCTCGTTCCTGATGATCACCTCCGGTGCCTTGAGCTCTATCAGCTTCTTGAGCCGGTTGTTCCGGTTGATCACCCGCCGGTAAAGATCGTTGAGATCAGAGGTGGCAAACCGCCCTCCATCGAGGGGAACCAAGGGACGAAGCTCCGGTGGAAGCACCGGGATCACCTCGAGGATCATCCACTCGGGCTTGTTCTTCGACCTCCTGAAGGCATCGACCACCTTCAATCTCTTGGCATATTTGGTGCGCTTCTGAACCGAGGTTGCCTTCTTCATCTTCTCCCTGAGCTCTTCGGCGAGCTTATCCACATCGATCTTGGCGAGCAACTCCTTGAGCGCCTCCGCCCCCATCTTGGCGACGAACTTATCACCATACTGCTCTCGATAAGCCCGATACCGCTCTTCAGAGAGGAGCTCCTTCTCCTTGAGCGGAGTATCACCGGGATCGATCACGATGTAGGATTCGTAATAAACCACCCGCTCCAGATCGCGCGAAGAGATATCGAGTATCTGCCCCAACTTACTGGGCACGCTCTTCACGAACCAGATGTGAGCCACTGGCGCCGCCAATTCGATATGGCCCATCCGCTCCCGCCTCACCTTGGAATGGGTCACCTCAACCCCACATTTCTCGCAGATAACCCCTTTGTACTTCATCCGCTTGTACTTCCCGCAGAGACACTCCCAATCGTTTACCGGACCGAATATCTTGGCGCAGAAAAGTCCATCCCTCTCCGGTTTGAAGGTGCGGTAGTTTATCGTCTCCGGCTTGGTAACCTCGCCGTAAGACCAGGAACGGATCAGTTCTGGAGAGGCAAGACCGATCCTTATCGCATCGAAATCCTTGATGATCGGGCTTTTGCTATCAGAGCCAAATCTATTCAAATTTAGCCCTCCTCTTTATCTATAACCCGGGAGGATCCCGGGACGATTACTTTAACTTAAGCTCCAGTGCCGGCTCCTTTTTCCCTACCGGTTTACCCTTCTTCAGGAGCTCTACATTCAGGCAAAGCGCCTGAAGCTCCCGAACCAATACATTGAACGATTCCGGGATACCGGATTCATAGGTCGATTCCCCTTTCACTATCGCCTCGTAGATCTTGGTCCGCCCATAGACATCATCGGACTTAGCGGTAAGCATCTCCTGAAGGGTGTAGGCAGCACCGTAAGCCTCAAGCGCCCAAACCTCCATCTCACCAAACCGCTGACCACCAAACTGGGCTTTACCTCCGAGCGGTTGCTGGGTGATCAAGGAGTAAGGACCGATGGATCGAGCATGGATCTTATCATCGACCAAGTGATGGAGCTTCATCATATAGATATAGCCCACAGTGACCTCAGATTCATAAGGCTCACCGGTCATCCCGTCGTAAACCATCGTCTTCCCCGAGAGGGGAAGCCCCGCCTTCTTCAAGTGTTCCTTTATCTCCTCTTCGCTTGCCCCATCGAAAACCGGGCTGGCAAAGTAAAGCCCAAGCGCCCTCGCCGCCCAGCCAAGATGGGTCTCCAGTATCTGTCCCACATTCATCCGCGAAGGGACCCCGAGTGGATTGAGCACTATCTCCACCGGAGTGCCATCGGGAAGGAAAGGCATATCCTCCTCGGGGAGGATCTTGGCGATGACCCCCTTGTTTCCATGCCTTCCCGCCATCTTATCGCCCACCGAGAGCTTCCGCTTCATAGCCACATATACCTTAACCAACTTGATAACCCCGGGAGCAAGCTCATCACCCCGCTCTATCTGCTCCACCTCTTGCTCAAACGCCTCCCGCAGGCTCTCCTTCTGGTGCTCGGCGAGCTCATTTATCCCCTTGACCTCCTCGCTTACATCCTCCTTCACCTTGATGAGCGGTATCAACTCCGGGGGAAGCTCGCGCAATTTCTTTGCGGTGAGTTTCTTCCCCTTGGTGAGGAGGGTCTCTCCGGTCTCCGGGTCGGTGAGATCGGAGGCTAAGGTCTTACCGGAAAAGAGCTCGATCAGCCGGCGTATTCTCTCTGATTCCACAATCATCAACTCATCGTTCAGTGTCCGCTCCATCTTCTCCTTCTGTTCTGCCTCGATCTGAAGCGCCCGCGCATCCTTCTCTACCCCCTTTCTGGCAAAGATCTTGACATCGACCACCGTCCCCTCAATGCCCGGAGGAACGGTAAGTGAAGCATCTCGAACATCACCCGCTTTCTCGCCAAATATCGCCCTCAGGAGTTTCTCCTCCGGGGTGAGCTGGGTCTCTCCCTTTGGGGTCACCTTCCCTACCAAAATATCCCCTGGCTTAACATAGGTACCGATCTTCACGATACCGCTCTCATCGAGATTCCTCAGAAAGTCCTCACTCACATTGGGGATATCCCGGGTAATCTCTTCGGGACCAAGCTTGGTATCTCGCGCTTCGATCTCGAACTCCTCTATGTGAACAGAGGTGTAGGAATCCTCCTTCACCAATTTTTCCGAAACAACGATGGCGTCCTCGAAGTTGTAACCTCGCCAGGGAAGGAAGGCAACCAGAACATTCCGTCCCAGGGCAAGTTCTCCACGGTCGGTAGCCGGACCATCAGCTATCACCTGCCCCTTAACCACCCGCTCTCCCTCTCGAACGAGAGGACGCTGATTGATACAGGTGTTCTGATTGGAGCGCTTGAACTTGACCAGATGATAGGTATCGGTGATCAGCTCCTGAGAGGCAGCTCCCTCTTCCTCTTCGGTAACCCTGACGATTATCCGTTCCGCATCCACCCTATCCACAATACCACTCCTCCGGCAGATGACCACGGCACCGGAATCACGAGCGGTAACACTCTCCATCCCGGTCCCGACAAGCGGTGCCTCGGGCCTAACCAAGGGAACCGCCTGGCGCTGCATATTGGAACCCATCAACGCTCGGTTGGCGTCGTCATGTTCGAGGAAGGGGATGAGAGAGGCGGCAACGCTGACCAACTGCTTCGGAGAGATATCGATGAAATCGACCTCATCCTTGGGAGCAAAGATGAAATTGCCTGCCTTCCTCGCGTTCACCCGCCTCTGGACAAATCTCCCTTGTTCATCGAGCTGGGCGTTAGCCTGGGCGATTATATACTGGTCCTCCTCCCAAGCAGTTAGATAGAAGGGATAGGGCTCAAAGGTAGCGGGGGTGCCACCCTTCTCCTGCACTTTCTTGTTCTCCTTCTCCAGCTCGCTTCTCTCCACCACATCGCCCATCTTGAACTTGGTATCCCCGGGGCTCACTATCTCAAAGTAATCGAGCACCCTGCCTTTTTCCACCTTGCGATAAGGGGTCTCGATGAAACCGAACTCGTTGACCCGGGCATAACAGCTAAGGGAGGAAATAAGCCCGATGTTCGGACCCTCTGGAGTCTCGATGGGGCAGATCCTCCCATAGTGCGAGGGATGTACATCTCGCACCTCAAACCCTGCCCGCTCCCGGCTGAGACCACCAGGACCAAGAGCGCTCAAACGGCGCTTGTGGGTGATCTCGGCGAGAGGGTTGGTCTGATCCATAAACTGGGAGAGCTGACTGCTCCCAAAGAACTCCCTTACCGCTGCCAGAACCGGTTTCGGGTTAATGAGGTCGTGAGGGGTGGCACTGGGAAGGTCCTGATAGATGCTCATCTTCTCCTTTACTGCCCGCTCCATACGCGCGAGCCCGATCCGGAACTGATTCTCAAGGAGCTCGCCCACCGATCTCACCCGTCGGTTGCCCAGATGGTCTATATCATCGACATAACCCATCTTGTTTCTCAGCTTGAGAAGGTAGGATAAAACAGCGATAAGGTCCTCTTTCTTGAGAAGTCTTTCCTCAAACGATATCTCCCTGCCATTGAATATCCGCTGGTACTCCTCCTTCAGCCTCGTATTGAGCTTTAACCTTCCCACTGGAGAGAGATCGTATCTCTGAGGGTTAAGGAATAAGGAGCGGAACAAATTGGTGGCGCTCTCCTTGGTTGGAGGATCACCGGGCCTCAACTTCCGGTGGATCTCCAAAAGCGCCTCTTCGCTCGTCTTCACCGGATCTTTCTGTAAAGTCTCCACGATAGCCGATCCCACATCTTCCCTCTCCGGGAAGAATATCTCTATCTGCTCTATTTCCTTCTCCCTGATCAGGGCGATCTTCTCGGCATCGATGAGATCGCCAGCCTCTATGAGGACCTCTCCTGTCTCCTTATCCACCACATCCGCAATGGCGTAAGCCTTGCCTTCGAGTTCTTCATCCGATATCGGAAGCTCCTTTATCCCTTTCGAAACGAGAAGGCGATAAAGCTTCTTGGTGATCTTCCTCCCAGCGGGAACAAGTACCTCATTCGTCTTGGGATCGACGATATCCTCCACGGTCCGCTCACCCACCAGCGTTTCGCAGAGTTTCAGGAAGAACTTCCCCTCCCGGAGGGAGAGAAGCTCCGCATGGTAGAAGGAACGAAGGATCTCCTCGTCGTTCTTCATCCCCATCGCCTTTAGGAGGATGGTAGCGAGGATCCTCCGCTTCCTGTCGAGTCGTACATGGACCAGGTTCTTAGCATCGTATTCAAACTCCACCCAAGCGCCACGGTAGGGGATGATCTGGGCATAATAAAGGGATTTGTCATCGCTTTCGTGGAAGAAAACCCCGGGCGAGCGGTGAAGCTGACTTACAATGACCCTTTCCGTCCCGTTGATGATGAAGGTTCCGTTTTCGGTCATCAGGGGGATGTCTCCGAAAAAGACATCCTGCTCCTTGACATCCTTAACCTTCTTCGCCCCGGTTTCAGGGTCCTTCTCGTAGAGGACAAGACGCACCCTCACCCGGAGGGGGACATCATAAGTCATCCCCCGGTCCTGACATTCTGCCACCGAATACTTTGTCTTTAATCTTACCTTCTTCCCACAATGAGGGCATACCTTAGGGTAGTTCTTATTGATGGTACCACACTTGGGACAGATTATCTCGGGATCGCTGGGAAACTCAGCCATTAGCTCTTCGCCACATTTCCGACATTTTACCACCAGATTCTCCAATCCCTTGAGTCTCCCGCAGGTGCATTCCCAATTGCCGATGGAATAAGAGACAAACTCAAGGGCGCAGGTATCACGAAAATCGTGAATGGGAAAGACGCTCTTAAGCACCGCCTGGAGCCCAATGTCCTTCCGCTTCTCAGGAAGAACATATATCTGGAGAAAGCGATGATAGGACCTCTTTTGGACCTCGATCAGGTCTGGTATCTTGATGGAGGTTTTTATCTTCCCAAAATTATATCTTTTAATAGGAGAAATTTGGGTCATTCCCTTTAGAACCTCCTTTAAGCTCCACACCAAGAGAGTCCGCCGGAGACCAGTCCTCTCCTCTTAGAAAGACTGCTCTCCGGCGCTCTCGGATTGTTATTTAATCTCGACAGTGGCGCCCGCCTCCTCAAACTTCTTCTTAAGCTCCTCCGCCTCCTTCTTGGATATGCCTTCCTTCACCGGCTTGGGCAGGCTCTCCACCAGCTCCTTGGCTTCCTTCAAGCCAAGGTTAGTTACCTCACGGACCGCCTTGATGACATTTATCTTCTTATCGCCAAAGGAGGTGAGGACTACCGAGAACTCGGTCTTCTCCTCCTCAGCGGGCGCTTGAGCCTGAGGTGCAGCTACACCAGCCGCCGGGACAAAGGCAGCAGCGGAAGCGCTCACCCCGAACTTCTCCTCAAGCTCCTTGACCAGGTTGACCAAATCCATCACCGACATCTTCTCGATGTGCTCGATTATCTCCTTGTTGCTAATCTTTGCCATCTCTCTTTCTTCCTCCAAGCTAAAATTGATTGATTATTGCCTCCCTTAAATAGCTAAGGATCATTCCTTCTTCTTTCCGATCTGGTCGAGGACAAGGACCAAATCCCTCACCGGCGCGTTGAGTACGCTCACCAGCTGGGTAAGGGGATACTTGAGGAGATAGAGCAATTGCCCAATGAGCGTCTCCTTACCCGGTAGCGACGCCAACTCCTTTATCTCCTCAGCGCTGACCTCCTTCCCCTCCACAAAACCAGCCTTAAATTTTATGACTGGGGTATCCTTGGCAAATTCGACCAGAACCTTAGCCAGCCTTATGGGATCACCGTTGCCCGAATAGGTAATAGCGGTAGTTCCCCGGAAGTGATCCTTGAGCGACTCAAGAGGAGTCCCGGCAAGCGCCCTCACGGCGAGCCGGTTCTTCACTACCCGATAACACCCAGAAGCCTCTTTCACTTTCTCCCTAAGCCTTTCCGCATCGGGAACGGTTAACCCCCTAAACTCCACCAAAAAGGCGGTCTTTACCTCACTAAACAGCCGGGAAAGCTCTCTGACTAATTCCTCCTTCTCTTGGCGCTTCACCTTACTCACCTTTTCTCAACGCTTGAGAGGTCGATCTTCACCCCAGGACCCATAGTGGTGGAGATCGTAACCCCTCGGATGTACCTCCCCTTTGCTCCTGGCGGCTTTGCCTTTATGACCGCATCGATCAAGGCACGACAGTTCTCGATGAGCTTCTCATCCTCAAAAGAAACCTTACCTACCGGTGTATGTATATTGCCGCCCCTATCTACCCGAAACTCAACCCTTCCCCGCTTCACCTCGGATATGGCATTCGCCACATCAAAGGTGACCGTGCCGGTCTTCGGGGAGGGCATCAACTTCTTGGGACCGAGTAGCTTACCCAATCTACCCACCAATTTCATCATATCCGGAGTAGCAATAAGGACATCGAAGTCGAACCAACCTTCGCTTATCTTCTTAACCAGCTCCTCACCTCCTACCACATCCGCCCCTGCCTGCTCTGCCTCCTTTAACTTCTCTCCCGAAGCAACGACCGCTACCTTTTTCGTCTTCCCCGTCCCGTGAGGAAGAACGACCACCCCACGCACCATCTGATCCGCCTTCCTTGGATCAACGCCAAGCCTGATGGCGAGCTCCACCGTCTCATCGAAGTTGGCAAAACTCAACTTCTTGATCAGGGGAACCGCCTCCTCCAAGGTGTACGCTCGGTCCTCTATCTGTTCCAGCGCCGTCTTTAGCTTTTTTCCTATCTTCACCATCTACCGCTCCTTAAATAAGGTTAATCGGGAACCACCTCGATCCCCATACTCCTTGCCGTACCCTTTATTATCCTTTTTGCCTTCTCGATATCCTTGGTATTGAGATCAGGAAGTTTTATCTTCGCTATCTCCGCAACCTGACTTTCAGTCACCTTTCCCACTTTCTCTCGGTTCGGCTGAGGAGAACCCTTGGCTATCTTAGCCGCCCTCTTTAAGAGGATCGACGCCGGAGGCGTCTTGGTTATAAAATCAAAGGATCGATCCTGATAAACGGTGAGAACCACCGGGATGATAAGCCCCTTATCCTTCGCTGTCCGCTCGTTGAACGCCTTGCAAAACTCCATTATATTGATCCCATGGGGACCAAGAGCAGAGCCCACGGGAGGAGCTGGGGTAGCCTCACCCGCTGGTATCTGAAGCTTAACCTTTGCCAGCACCTTTTTCTTTGCCATCTTCTCTCCGAATAGCCAAAAAATAAGTTAACTTGTTCCCTTTTACCCTGTTCACCCCTCTCACACCTTCTCCACCTGGAGGAAATCGAGCTCCACCGGGGTGGAACGGCCGAAGATGGTCACCATCACCTTGAGCGTGTGCCTCACCTCGTTCACCTCCTCCACCCTGCCGGTAAAACTGGTGAAGGGACCGTCGATTATCCGAATGAGCTCCCCTTTCTTGAAGGCAAACTTGGGCTTCGGCTTCTCTATCGATTCCTCCATCTTCTCCACTATCTCCTTAACCTCCTCCTCAGTAAGAGGGGTTGGCTCCTTGCCTGAACCTACGAAGCCGGTCACCTTGGGAGTGCTCCGCACCACATACCAGGTATGATCATCAAGCTCCATCTTCACCAGGATATAACCGGGGAAGAACTTACGAGGGGTTATCACCTTCTTCCCCCCCTTTATCTCCACCACATCCTCAGTGGGGATAAGGATCTCCTCTATCTTATCCTCCAACCCCAACGCCTTCACCCGCTGCTCCAAACTCTCCTTCACCTTCCTCTCAAAACCGGAGTAGGTGTGAACCACATACCATCTCTTCTCGCCCATAACCTCAACCCCTGCCAAATATAGCAAAGACCTCCCTCACCAGATAAAGAAGGCTAATATCCACCAAGTATAGGAAGATGGCGAAGATAAACACCGTGATCAACACCACAATCGTGGTCGAATATACCTCCTTGCGGCTGGGCCAGGTGACCTTCTTCAGCTCTATTATTACCTCTGAAAGAAATTTCTTTATCTTAGTAAACACCCCAATTTCCCCATCCAGGTTTCAAGGCTCAAAAATAATGGCAGGCCAGGAGGGATTCGAACCCCCACCCCCCGGATTTGGAGTCCGGTGCTCTACCAGTTAGAGCTACTGGCCTTTGCCACCATCTTTCCCTTCTGCCTCACCTTACCTCCTTGTGAACGGTATGCTTACGGCAGAAGGGACAATACTTTTTCAATTCAAGCCGCTCCGGCGTTTTCTTCTTATTCTTGGTAGTGGTGTAATTCCTTCTCTTACAGGAGCTACACGCCAAGGTGATGATGACCCGCATCTACGCTTCCCTACTTGATTATTTCGGTGACGGTGCCAGCACCTATCGTCCTTCCACCCTCACGAATAGCAAACCGTAACCCCTTCTCCATCGCTATCGGCGTGATCAGGTCTATCCGTAAATTCACATTATCTCCC
>JAGGZT010000036.1 GCA_021161905.1 Acidobacteriota bacterium
GAAAAGGCTCGGTGGATATCCTCCGAAAAAGAGAGGTTGAACCTATGCTTGCTTTCGGCTATTTTTTCACCTTTCTCCTTTCCTTCTCCCTCGCTCTCTATCTGACACCAATTATGAAGAAGGCAGCGCTCAAATTTGGCATTGTGGATAAGCCGGATGGAAGACTGAAGAAACAGAAAGAGCCGGTCCCCTACCTTGGGGGGGTGGCGATCTACCTCGCCTTCCTCATCGCCCTTGCCCTTACCTTCAGCTTCAGCCGTGAGGTTTTGGGCATTCTCCTCGGGGGTACCTTAGTGCTTCTTCTCGGTTTGGTGGACGACTTTGGGGTGCTCGAGCCCAAGGTAAAGGCTTTAGGACAGCTACTTGCCGCCTTGGTCCTGGTAAAATGCGGGATCTATATAAAGCTCTACTTCCTTCCCCCCTATATCGCTATCCCTCTTTCCATCATTTGGCTCGTCGGCTTGTCTAACGCCTTCAACATCATCGATGTGATGGACGGGCTCGCTGCTGGCGTCGGTTTCGTGAGTTCCGTCTTCCTCTTCATCGTTGCCTTCATAAATGGGAGACCGGTCATCGCCGCCCTCACCATCGCTCTCGCTGGTTCCTTGCTCGGTTTCCTGAGATATAATTTCCATCCTGCGGAGATCTATATGGGGGATGCGGGGAGCCTATTCATTGGCCTTCTCTTAGGGACCTTAGCGATGAAGGGAAGCTACACCGAGCACAACCTGGTTGCCGCTCTTACCCCGGTGATAATCCTCGGGGTGCCCATCTTCGACACCTTCTTCGTATCCTACATCAGGTGGAAGCGGAAACAGCCGATATTCTTCGGTAGTCCGGACCACTTCGCCCTTCGCCTCAGGAAGTGGCGGTTCAGCATAAAACAGACGGTAGCGGTGAGCTATCTCATCGCTACCATCCTCGGGGTTGCTTCTCTCTTTATAATGAGAACGAGGTCCAACCTAATCGCCCTTGGGATCATTGGGGGCATCATCCTTGCTGCGCTCACCTTTGCCTGGTGGCTTAAAAGGATAGATGTATCACTCTAATAGATGAGAAAGATAAAGGTATTCCACATCATAGCGAAGCTGGAACTTGGCGGTGCCCAGCGGGTGACCTTAGCCACCTTAGCCGGGCTTGATCGAAAGATGTTCGAGCCGGGTTTGATAACCGGAATCCAGGGGATGCTGGTCCCAGAAGCCAAGAAGATACCGGGATTAAAATGTTACCTCATCCCCTCGTTCATCCGCGAGATATCGATTATAAAGGACATCACCGCCCTCTACCACATATACCGCATCCTGAAGAAAGAGAGGGTGGATATCGTCCACACCCACGGCTCAAAAGGAGGGGTTTTGGGGCGGATCGCCGCTTTTCTCGCCCGGGTGCCGATCGCCATCCATTCGGTGCACGGCTTCTCCTTCAACGAACATATCCCTTTTCTTAGAAGGTGGTTTTACATTATGATTGAATGGTTCTGCTCCTTCTTTACCGATCACTTCTTTCTCGATTCCAAAGGGAACATCGAGCGGGGGCTCCGTTTCCGGATCCTCAGCGGAAGGAGTTATTCCCAGCTTCCCCCGGGGATAGAGCTCGACCCCTTCCGTAAGCGGAGGATAAACCCGGCATCGGAGCGGGAGAGACTGGGATTGTCCCCTGGGGATGAGGTAGTTCTCACCATATCCTGCCTCAAGCCCCAGAAGGCGCCCCAGGACTTCGTCAAGATGGCGGCTTTAGTGGCAGAAAGAAGGGCGAAGGCGAAATTTCTCCTCGTGGGGGACGGCGAGCTTCGTCCGGAAGTGGAAAGACTCATAAGAGAACTTGATCTCGAGGGGAAGGTGCTTCTGCTCGGATGGCAGTGGGATGTCCTCCCCCTCCTTACTATTGCCGATGTATTCGTCCTGACCTCGCTCTGGGAAGGGCTTCCCACGGTGATCCCGATGGCTTATGCTGCGGGAAAACCGGTGGTGGCAACCGAGGTCGATGGAAGCAAGGAGGTCGTAATCCCCGGGGAAACCGGTTTCCTGGTACCACCACACGATGTAGCCGGTTTGGCAGAGAAGGTCTCCTTCCTCCTTTCCCATCCGGGAAAAGCGAAGGATATGGGAGAAAAAGGAAGAAAGCTCGCTCAAAGATACGATATAAAGAAAATGATCGAAAAACAGAGGGCTTTTTACCTCAAGATCTATAAAAATCAGGGGAAAAGAAGGCTTTTTCTTGACCAAAGCGGAGGAAAAGGCTAATATTTTAAAAGGGAAGGTTTTATTCTAAAAAAGCCAAAGGTAGTAAGCGATGTCAGCAAAAAAAGATTTTACCATACCCCCTCCTCCGGTGGTTGAGCTCCGTGAGGTGAGCAAGAGTTATCATACGGGCTTCTTAATGAGGAAAAAACGCGTCTTGAAAAGCATAAACCTTTCCGTCTATCCGGGGGAGATACTCGGCTTCCTCGGTCCCAATGGAGCGGGGAAGACGACCACAATGAAGATCATCAACAACCTGACCTTTCCCGATAGGGGACAGGTCCTCATATTCGGTCAACCGAGCACCGAGGTTTCGATAAAGGCGAAGATCGGTTTTCTCCCCGAGGCACCCTATTTCTACAACTATCTCACCGGCTGGGAGCTCCTTGAGTTCTACGCCCAGCTCTTTGGCATCCCCCGAAAAAAGAGAAGGGAACGGATCAAATATCTATTGAGCTTGGTTAAACTTGAGCAGGCGGCGGACCTCCAGATGAGGAAGTACTCCCGAGGGATGCTCCAGCGGATCGGGATGGCGCAGGCGCTCATAAACGACCCCGAACTCCTTATCCTCGATGAGCCGATGTCAAGCCTCGACCCGGTGGGAAGGAGGGAATTCCGCGACCTTATCCTCAAACTGAAGGAAGAGGGCAAAACGATCTTCTTCAGCACCCACATCCTACCCGATGTGGAGCTGATCTGCGACCGAGTGGCGATAATTGTGGACGGGGAGATAATCAGGGAGGGCAAGATAGCCAAACTGATAAAGGAGAAGATAGATTATTACGAGATCACCCTATCTGGAATAGAGGAAAAAGAGCTACCTTCTTCCTGTGAAAAGGTCTCGGTTGAGGAGGATAAGATCCTCGTTCGCACCCGGGGTGAGCGGGGACTAAACCGCACCATTGATCTAATAAAGGAAAAAAGGGGGAAGATCATCGCCATAACCCCGGCAAAAAAATCGCTTGAGGATCTCCTCTTTGCCGAGTTGGGAGGGGAGAAAAAATGAAGGTCTTCTCCATCGCAATGAACACCTTCCGTGAGGCGATAAGGAACAGGGTATTATATCTCCTTCTCTTCTTCGCCCTCATTATGATAGGTAGCTCCCGCATCCTCAGTATGCTCACTGTGGGAGATGAAAGCAAGATAATAAAAGATTTAGGGCTTTTCTCCATCTCCCTATTCGGGGTGCTCCTCGCCGTCTTCATCGGGGTAGGCCTTGTCTCTCAGGAGATAGAACGACGTACCATCTACAACATCCTCTCGAAGCCGATATACCGCCATCAATTCCTCTTCGGGAAATATCTCGGTCTCCTTCTCACCATACTGATCACCATCGGGATAATGGCAGCGGAGTTCCTCCCCTTGGTCTATCTCAAAACGGGGAGCTGGGAGTTCTCCCTGATCTGGGGAGTGGTGCTCATCTTCTTCGAGGTAGTCATCATAACCGCCTTCGCCATCCTATTCTCCGTCTTCACCACCCCGATATTGAGTTCTGTTTTCACTCTCTCGGTATTCGTGGTTGGCCATCTCTCGCGAAACTTTCTCATCCTGAGGGATCGGGTAACAAGTCCCATCGCAAAATGGTTGTTCACCATCCTCTACTACCTTCTCCCAAACTTAGAGAACCTGAACATAAAAACCCAGCTGGTCCATCATCTTCCCATTCCTCCAGAATTCATACCGTTCGCCATTGCTTACAGTGTAACCTACGCCGCGGTGGTATTGTTCATCGCCACCCTCATCTTCCAACGGAGAAGTTTCGTTTAAGCGATGAAAAAGAGCCTTTTTGAGAAGACGGTTATTCTACTTATCGGAATAGCCCTCTTTTCCGGGCTCCAGCTAAAGCTCGATGAGCTAAAGCTGAAAACAGTCCCCAAAGAGCCGATATACCTCCCCTCGGGCAAATACCTCAAGGCGATCGCCCTTGGCAACAACACGGTGATGGCTGACCTCCTCTACCTCTGGAGCATCCAGCATTACAGCATTTATACCATCAAGGAGCACCGCTTCCGCTATCTGGAGCATGTCTATAATATGATAACCGACCTCGACCCTCACTATCTTGACCCCTATCTCATAGGCGCTTTGATAATGGCTAAGGAGGGAGGCTTCTATCAGATGGCTTTCCGCCTTTTAGAAAAGGGGATGAAGAATAACCCTGATGCCTGGATCCTACCGGTGGATGCCGGCTTCTATGCCTTTCAGGATCTCAAGGATTATGAGCTTGCCCTTTACTATTTCAAGAAAGCAGCAGAGATCAAGGGCTCCCCTCCGTTTATAAAGCGGCTTATCGCCGGCATCTACGAGCGGAAAAACGAGAATCAAACCGCACTCGCCTTTTGGACCGAGATCTACCGAACAGCCAAGGAGGATTGGGTAAAGACAATCGCTTACAATCATATCTATGATCTCAAAATAAAGATAGACTTAGAACAGCTGAGGGTTGCCATTGAGCTATTCAAGGATCAGAAGAAGAGGCTTCCTCGCTCCTTGAGGGAGTTGATAAAAGCGGGCTTCCTATATCAGCTCCCGAAGGACCCCGAGGGGAACAACTATCTCTATAACCCTCGAACTGGCGAGGTGAAATCACGAACCCCCTTCAGACTAAAACGGTAAAGGATGAACCTTCTTCTCCTAAAAGTTTTTTTTGCCTTCCTCTACGGGATCGTTATTGGAAGCTTCCTCAATGTCCTCATCCATCGCCTTCCTCAAGGGAAATCGATAATAAAGCCCGGCTCCCATTGCCCCAACTGCGGTGCTCCTATAGCCTTCTACGACAACATACCCCTGATCAGCTACCTCATCCTTCGGGGAAAATGCAGGAATTGTAAATCATCTATATCGTATCAGTATCCTCTGGTTGAAGGGATCACCGGGACTCTCTTCGTGATATTCTACCTAAAATCGGGATTATCGCTTGTCTTCATCACCGAGACGGTATTCAGCGCCTTGATCATCGTCCTCATCTTCACCGACCTGAACCATCAGCTCCTTCCGGATGTGATCACCATACCAGGAACGATAGGGGGGCTCCTTTTCAGTCTAAATGGTGGTCTTACCACCATTGGCAGTTCACTGATCGGGGCAGGGCTCGGCGCCGGGATAGTGCTCGCCATTAGGGAACTTTACTTCCGCCTGCGGGGGGAGGAAGGGATGGGGCTGGGTGATGTTAAGTTGATGGCAATGATCGGCGCCTTTCTCGGCTGGGAAAGAGCCCTCCTCACCCTAGTTATTGGCTCATTCTTGGGCTCGGTAGTGGGGATAATCATCATCGCAAAGGAAAAGGGGGACCTCCGTTTCCCCTTGCCTTTCGGCAGTTTCCTCGGTATCGCTTCTATCTTCTCCCTCTTTTATGGGGAAGAGCTCATTTCCTTCTATCGATCGTTTTTTTAAGTTAAGTGTGATATAATAAAAAAGGAGGCTTATTAGCTATGAAGAAAATAATTTTTGGGATGGTGGTTCTCCTTTTCCTCAGCCTCCTTGCTCTTTCCGACACCATCTACCTCAAGAGCGGGCGGATTATTCGCACCCCTTTCTCTGAGGTGGTGGGGAATAAGGTCCGCTTCATTATCCGGGGTGGAGAGGTGATGTTACCGCTCTCCTTGGTGGAGAAGATCGTGAAGGATGCTTATACTCTCCCCCCGAAATCAGAGACCAGTGCTGCTCCACCACCACCGACAAAGCTGGGACAAGAGGGGACCCCCCCGGAGACAAAAGAGGAGAAGGCTCCTCCGAGTGTAGGAACCGACAACCCAGAGGCACAGAAGAAACAGGCTACCTACTGGATAAAACGAAGGGAGCAGATAACGGAATCGCTTCAGAAAGCGGAAGCCCAGCTTAGCGAAGCAAGACGCCGCTTGAGGTTTTCAGTTCTTCCCCAAGAGAGAGGGGCTCTTGTTAAACAGATAAACCAGCTTGAGAAGGCGGTAGAAAAATATAGAAATGAGCTCAATAACTTAGGCACCGAAGCCAAAAAACACGGGGTACTTCCTGGAGAGCTGAGGAAAAAAGAAAAGCCTTAAATTTAAGTCCTGAATATAATCCAGAAAAACCGAGAGGGGAGGGATTATTATGTGGAAGAAGGGTATCATCTTCTCCTTAATTTTTACATTCCTTGCTTTAAACCTTGTCGGGGGAGTTTTGCCAAAGAAAGAGGAAACTATCCCCTCACGCTATCTCGCCGACCTCAACTGGATACAGGTGGGTAAGATGGTCCCCTCAAAGATAAACACTGTCCTATTGGTAGCTGGTACCTTGGAAGCTCACGGAGTTACTTGCAATGGCGCCGATTTCATCGTTCCAGACAAACTTGCTGAGATGATCGCCCCCAGGATCAACGCTCTGATCGCGCCCCACATCACCTATGGGGTAACCCGAACCCTCACTCCTTATCCTGGTGGGATCGCCATCTCCGAAAAAACATTTGAACAGTATGTAAAGGAGATACTTTATGGGTTGGCGGATATCGGGTTCAAGAACATAATCATCATTAATGGACACGGACCGAATCGAGGACCCTGCGATCGGGCGATGTACGAGGTGGCGATGAAGAGGAAAGTACGGGGGATGGTAATCGATTGGTGGAGCTATACCGCTGATATCACCAAGGAGGTATTCAATCAGGACGGAGGACATGCAGGGATCAACGAAAACGCAGCAGTGATGGCGGTGAACCCGAAACTGGTTTATCCTGAGCTCTACTCCCCGGACAAGGTCACTGCCACCCCCATCGATCCGAGTTACTCCGCCTATCCATCACCTTCTTCTATCCTCCTTTATACACCGGGGGAAGGATATCCTGAGTTCAACCTGGAACGGGCGAGAAAATATTTGAGCAAGGTGGCTGACAAACTGACTAAGCTGATTAAGGAAACAATTGCCAAATGGGATAAAGCTGGGCTATAATTCTCCTCAAAATAGGAAGGGGGTAGGGTTAAAAGGGAATGGAATGGTTCAACAGATTTAAAAAGAGAAAATTAAACCCTCCGGAAAAGAAACTCGATCTTCCGGATGGGTTGTGGGTAAAGTGCGATAACTGCAAAGCGATAATCTATAAGAAAGAGGTAATAAGGAATGCCAATGTCTGTCCTAAGTGTAACTATCACTTCCGAATAAGTGCCAGGGAAAGGCTCGCTTCCCTTTTCGATAACGGGGAGTACACCGAATTTGAAACCGGGCTTCGCTCTAACGATCCACTCAAGTTTGTAGATTCCCTCCCTTATCCGGAGCGGTTAACGAAATACTCCAAAGTCTCTGGGGAAAATGAGGCGATAATCTGTGCGGTAGGAAAAATAGGTGGAATAAAAGCGATAATTGCCGCTATGGAATACAAATTTATGGGGGGGAGTATGGGTTCGGTGGTGGGGGAAAAGGTAACCCGGGCAGCGGAAAAAGCCCTTGCTGAAAGGCTCCCTCTGATCATCGTCTCCGCCTCTGGAGGTGCAAGGATGCAAGAGGGCATCCTTTCCCTGATGCAAATGGCTAAGGTAAGTGCTGCTTTGGCTAGGCTGGACGAGGCGGGGATACCTTACATCTCTGTGCTCACCGATCCCACCACCGGAGGGGTCACTGCAAGCTATGCTATGCTCGGCGATCTGAATATAGCTGAACCGAAGGCGCTCATTGGCTTTGCCGGTCCCCGGGTGATAAAGCAGACCATCCGTCAGGATCTCCCTGAGGGGTTCCAGCGTTCCGAGTTCCTCCTTGAACACGGGATGGTGGATATGGTGGTAAAAAGGAAAGACCTAAAGGATGTACTAATAAAGTGCCTCCGGTTTATGGTGGGCTAACCCCCTCAAATGGACTATAACGAGGCGGTAAGTTTCCTCTTAAGCAGGGCTCACTTAGGGATTAAGCTTGGTTTAGGACCAATCAATACCCTCCTTTCCTCACTGGGACATCCAGAAAAAACTTACCCTTCCCTCCTCATAGGAGGGACAAACGGAAAGGGCTCTACTGGGGCGATGCTCGCTTCCATCTGCTCTCACGCAGGGCTCAAAGTGGGCTTTTACACCTCTCCTCATCTCATAAGAATCGAGGAACGGATCACCGTCTCAGGAGAGATGATAAGTGAGGGGGAGTTCGCCTCGGTGATCGAGCGAATAAAGGCGAAGAACGATTCCCTCACAGCAAGGGGAGAACTGGAGCATCCTCTTACCTATTTCGAACTCCTCACCGCAGCTGGCTTCCTCTACTTTGCCGAGAGGGAGGTCGATCTCGCCATCTTAGAGGTGGGAATGGGAGGGAGGTTCGATGCGACCAATGTCGCCTCCCCTCTGGTCTCGGTGATCACCCAGATAAGTCGCGACCATATGGAGTATCTCGGGGAGAGCATAGCGGATATCGCCTTCGAGAAGGCGGGGATAATCAAAGAGCAGGGAGAGGTGGTGGTATCGCCCTCCCCTCCTCAGGCTATCGAGGTCATCAAGGAGGTAGCTCGGGAAAGGGGGGCAAAGCTCCATCTTGTTTCCGAGGAGACCTCCCTCAGACTAACTGGGGATATGGGGGAGATCTCAACCAGAAAGAGGACATATTCTCGTCTAAGGCTCGGGCTTTTGGGGAAGCATCAATGGGAGAACGCACGGACCGCGATATTAACCGCTGAGCTTCTCGAGAAAAAGGGGCTCCCCTTGGGGGAAGGGGCAATAAAAAGAGGGCTTAGCTCCGTTCACTGGGAGGGAAGGCTTGAGGAAGTGGTCAAAGAGCCCCGAATCATCGTGGACGGTGCCCACAATCCTGCTGGCTCTGCCGCCCTCGCCTCGTTCATCCGCGAGGAGATAAGGGGGCGGGTCATCCTCATCTTCGCTGCAATGGAGGACAAGGAGATAGAGAAGATGGGGGAGATACTTTTCCCCCTCGCCCGATTGATCATCCTCCCCAAACTGAGGGAGGCGAGGGCGGCAGAGCCAGCATCGATAAAAACCATCGCCGAGCGCTACGCGAAGGCGATAACCGCTTCAAATGTGGGAGAGGCGGTAAAAACCGCCGAAAAGGAATACCGAAAGGGGGAAACAATCGTCGCCGCTGGCTCCCTCTACTTAGTGGGCGAGGTGAAGGAGTTCGTCTCTTCCCGTTATTGACAACCTACCCTTCCTCTCTTACACTAAGAAAATGGGATTCATACTATGCTGAGAAACTTCCTCCTCGGGTGCTTTTTTCTATCCATTCTTTCGATCTCGAGTGGTCTTCTCTCGCAAGAACTCATCGTCTATGCCGAGAAACTGGAGCAGATGGATAAAAACACCCGTATCGCCACCGGGTATGTAGATATAATCTACGGCAATCAGCATCTCCAGGCGGAGAAGGTGATCTACAAGATTGAGGAAAAGATGGTCTATGCTGAGGGGAATGTAGTCTTCTCAGAACCAGGGTTCAAGATAGCGGGCGAGCGGATGGAGATGAACCTGAAGACAAAAAGGGGCACCTTCTACAACGCAGTGATCTACGCCGAGCCCGAAGCGAGGATCTACGCCAAAGAGGTGGAGCGAATCGGAGATGATGAATTCAGGATAAAGGACGCCACCTTCACCATCTGCAATCAGCCGAACCCTTATTGGAGTATGAAGGTGAAGAGCGCCACCGTTCATCTCAACCATTATGTAAAAGCCAAGTCAACCACCTTCCGGGTAATGAATATCCCCGCGTTCTACATCCCCTATCTCTACTGGCCCCTCAAGTCCGAGCGATCAACCGGTTTTCTCCTTCCCAATTTTGGAGCCTCGAATCTAAAGGGCAAGGTAATAAGCAACGCCTTCTTCTGGGCTATTGCCCGGAATATGGACGCCACCTTCTACCTCGATTACTACACCAAGATAGGCTGGGGAGCTGGTGCCGAGTATCGCTATCTACTCTCCAGAAATACAGGAGGAAGGGTCCACTTCTACTTCTTAAGGGATAGATTAAGGAACAGCAAAAATTACAAACTCAGTTTAACCCACAACCAGCTCCTTCCCGGAAGGATCAGGGGAAGTCTCCGCATAAATTATTTGAGTGATTTCCAATACCTGAAGAATTACGAGGAAAACTTCAATCTGAACAGCCAGCGGTCGATAAGGTCCTCGGGCTATCTCGCCTGGAGCAAATCGTACTACTCCCTCACCCTTCTTGCGAGCAGTAATACGACCTACTTCCCTCAGGGGAACAAGGTAACCCTCCGCTCTCTTCCCAAAGTGAACTTCAGGATAAGGAACAACCGGTTATTCGGCTCGCCCATCTACTTCTCCCTCGAGAGTCAATGGGACCTCCCCTCACGGATCACCGAGCAAGAAACGGGAAAAAACGAATTCTCCCTTTCCCGTTTCGACCTTCACCCGAGATTCAGTGTTCCTATCCGAGGGCTCTCCTGGTTGAAAATAATGCCCCGTTTCGGAATCCGGGGCACCCTATACTCGAAGAGCCTCAGCGAAGGAAACGCCCTGGTGGACGAATCTCTACTCAGAACCTATTATCATTTTGATCTATCCCTCACTGGTCCCCTGTTTAACCGAATATTCACCCTTGGAGGAAAGGACGAAGAAAGCAAAATAAAACACCTAATTGAACCGCGGATCGACTACCGCTACATCTCCGCGGTGAAGAACCAGGAGCAGGTCCCCCGATTCGACGGCCTCGATTATGTGGCTGAGGCGAATGAGCTGGCCTATTCCCTGATAAACCATTTCTACATCAAAAAGGGGAAGGGAAATCCAAGGGAATTCCTCACTATTTCCCTCTCCCAGCATATATCGCTCGATCCAAAACTTCACACCACCTACGGCAGGCAATACAATCGTTTCTCCTCCGCCTATCTCTCCGCTCCCCCCTCCCGATTTTCGCCGATGGTTCTCATAGCTACCTTCAATCCAAATCCAAGCTACCGCATAGGGGCGAGGGCGGAATATGACTTCACCAGTGGTACCCTCCTCAATATCGGTCTCCACGGGAGCATTCGAAACAGGGACATCTTCTATACCGATCTCAGTTATAACAAAAGCGTGTCCAAAGGGCTGGGAAGGGTGGTAGGGAATACCCTAATCGCCAACGGTGGGGGACGTATCCTGGGCAACAGGATCAATTGGAACTACACCTTAAACTATGATTTTTATAGAAAGAGGCTCCTTCTCGGAGGGATAGGGCTTCGGTATAATACCCAATGTGTTGGCTTCGTTTTGGGATACAAACGCTTCAACTTCCCTGGAAGGATGGAGCGTCAGTTTCTCTTTAATATAGAACTCAAGACGGTGGGAAGTTTCGGCTCCCACTTCTAAAGGCAAGAGGAAGGGCGATGAAAGGACTGATATTGAGTGGCGGAAAGGGGGTAAGGCTTCGCCCCATAACCTTCACCCAGGCGAAACAGTTGGTGCCGGTGGCGAACAAACCGGTTCTCTTCTATGGGCTTGAGGCTATTGTGGCGGCAGGGATTACCGATATCGGGATCGTAGTCGGCTACACCAAGGACGAAATAAAAAAGGCGGTGGGAGATGGCTCTCGCTTTGGGGCGAAGATAACCTACATCGATCAGCCGGAACCGCTTGGGCTTGCCCATGCGGTCCTCGTTGCCGAGGAGTTTTTAGGTGAAGAACCGTTCGTGATGTACCTCGGCGATAACATAATCAGGGGAGGGATCACTGAGCTCGTCCGGGAATTTGAGAAGGAGAAACCGAACTCCCAAATACTCCTCGCTGAGGTAGAACACCCGGAGCAGTTCGGGGTGGCTGAGCTCAAGGATGGGAAGGTGGTAAGATTGGTGGAAAAGCCGAAAGAGCCGAAGAGCAACCTGGCACTGGTCGGGGTGTATATGTTCGACCATCACATATTCGAGGCGGCGAAGAACATAAAGCCCTCGTGGAGAAACGAGCTCGAGATAACCGATGCCATCCAATACCTGATCGACGCCGGCTACCAGGTGAAACCCCATATCGTCAAGGGGTGGTGGAAGGATACGGGAAAACTTGAGGATTTAATTGAAGCCAACCGGATGATGCTCGAGGAGCTGGAACCAACGGTAGAGGGAGAGGTGGAGTTCTCCCATTTAGAGGGAAGGGTAGCGATAGGTAAGGGCAGCCGGGTGGTAAGAAGCGTTATCAGAGGACCGGTGATCATCGGCGATGAATGCGAAATAATCGATTCTTTCATCGGTCCCTTCACCTCGATCCACCATCGAGTGAAGATCAAAGAGGCAGAGGTGGAAAATAGCATCATCCTTGAAGGAAGCTCCATCAACAAGATAAAAGCAAGGATCGATGGAAGCCTTATCGGTAAATATGTGAAGATAATGCAAAGGGATAAAAGACCAAAGGCGATGAAGTTTATGCTCGGTGATAACTCCGAGGTAGGATTGATTGAAGGTTAAGGAGGCGAAGATGAAGCTCATTGAAGGAGTAAAGATAAAGGAACTAAAGGTTATCCCCGACGAACGGGGGAGGCTCGCCGAGATACTCCGGAGCGATGACCCTGAATTCATAAAATTTGGACAGGTCTACTTCACCACCACCTACCCGGGGGTAGTCAAGGGATGGCATATGCATCGGAACCAGGTGGACAATGTATGCTGTGTCAAGGGGATGTTGAAGCTGGTGATCTACGATCCAAGGGAGGGTTCGCCAACCAAGGGGGAGATAAACGAGCTATTCATCGGGGACTACAACCCAGTGCTCGTTCAGATACCGAAGGGGGTATTCCACGGCTGGAAGTGCATTAGTGAGAACGAGGCGATAGTGATCAACTGTCCCACCGAACCATACAATCACGAGAACCCGGATCAGATAAACATCGACCCCCACAGCGGGGAGATCCCCTACGACTGGGCGAGAAAGGATCGATAGGCGATGAGGAAGATATTGATCACCGGAGGGGCGGGGTTTATTGGAAGCAACTTCATCCATTACCTCCTCAGCCGGTATAAGGATATCGAGGTGGTGAACCTGGACAAACTCACCTACGCCGGCAACCTCGACAATCTGAAGGATGTAGCAGATGATCCTCGCTACCGCTTCGTCAAGGGGGATATCTGCGACCGCAAGATCGTCTCCGAGGTCATCTCCGGATGTGAGCTGGTGGTGCACTTCGCTGCCGAGACCCATGTAGATCGCTCGATCCTCGAGGCAGGCTCCTTCATCACCACCGATGTCTACGGCACCTATGTCCTCCTCGAGGAGGCGAAGAAGGCAGGGGTTAAGCGATTCATCCACATCTCCACCGATGAGGTTTACGGCAGTGTGGAGGAGGGCTTCTCCCGGGAGGACGATCCCCTTAAGCCAAGCAATCCCTACTCAGCGAGCAAGGCAGGAGCAGACCGGCTCGCCTATTCCTTTTTTGTCACCTACCATCTTCCGGTGATCATCGTCCGTGCCTCGAACAACTTCGGACCCTACCAGTATCCGGAGAAGATCATCCCCCTTTTCATCACCAATGCCATAGATGATCTCATCCTGCCCCTCTATGGGGATGGAAAGAATATACGCGATTGGCTCTATGTGGAGGATCATTGCCGAGCGATCGACCTCCTTATAGAAAAGGGGAAAGAGGGGGAGGTGTACAATGTAGGTGGGGGAAATCTCCTTCCAAACATAGAGCTCACCAGGAGGATACTCGCCATCCTGGGGAAACCGGAAACACTCATCAGGTATGTCGCTGATCGTCCGGGACACGACAGGAGGTATGCC
>JAGGZT010000037.1 GCA_021161905.1 Acidobacteriota bacterium
CTGCTGGATGTCTCGGGGCAGCTAAGGAGGCTTTGGAGCTCTCCACCGCCTATGCCAAGCAGAGGGTGCAGTTTGGCCGTCCCATCGCCGACAATCAAGCCATCCAGTGGATGCTCGCCGATATGGCGACCGAGATATTCGCTATGGAGAGTATGGTCTATCGTGCCGCCTGGATGAAGGATCAGGGGATGAAGATAGGAAGGGTAGCAGCGATGGTGAAGCTCTTCTGCTCCGAGGCGCTCGATCGGATCATCGACCGGGCGGTTCAGATCCACGGTGGAATGGGGTACATCAAGAAGTATCCCATCGAGCGGATGTATCGTGATTCCCGGATAAACCGGATCTTCGAGGGGACGAACGAGGTCCAGCGGATGGTCATCGCCCACGACATCCTGAAACGGGGTTTTAAGTGGTAAGGGTATAGATATCAAGGGGGCTTTAATTTATCTTCTTTTTAAGCCCCTTTTCTATTTCTTTAAGGAGCTCTTCGTATTTCTCCTCGCCGAGGGAGGTTTTGATTTTATTGATATCCTTCTCTACTCGGTCGGCAACCAGGGGGTCTATCTGGTAGAAGATGTTTCTCGCTAAGATATAGGAGGAAAGAGCCTTCCTGTATTCCTTCCTCAAGTGATGAATTCTCCCTAAGTTGTAGAGGGTCCCCCCAATTCCGAGGAGGTCGCGTTCCTTGGTGAAGTGGACCAATGCCCGGTTGTAGGCTCTTTCCGCTGAAGTGAGCTCCTTCTTTTTAAGCGCCTCCTCCCCTTCCTTAAATGCCAGTTCTCCGGGGGTGAGTTTTTTCTCTTCCATATCTCCTTCCGCTTTCCCGATTATATTGGCTGGGTGTTTTCTTGTCAAAGGAACCTGTTGGAGGGCGGTGGTTTTTTCTTTCCCTTTTTGGGGATAAGGGGTAAAATAAAAGATGCGCGGGAGAGGCGTGATGGTATAAATAACTTCCCTTCCCTTGGGGGAGGGTTTTTATGGATAATTGACTATGGAACGAGAGGAGATGGGGGTTGAATTCGCCCCGCTTCAAGTGAAAGAGAAGATAGCTGAGCTCACCCGGAATGTGGAGCGGGTGATCAAAGGCAAGCGAGAGGTGATAAAGCTCGCCATCGTTACCCTGCTTGCTCGGGGTCATCTTCTGATCGAGGATGTCCCCGGTGTAGGGAAAACAACCTTAGCCCATGCCCTTGCTCAGTCGCTCGCCTTAAGGTTCAGAAGGATCCAGTTCACTTCAGACCTTCTCCCTTCGGATATCCTCGGGGTCTCGGTTTACGACCCGAAGACCCAGCAGTTTGTCTTCAGGCACGGTCCCATCTTTTCCAATGTTATTCTGGCAGATGAGATAAATCGAGCCACCCCGAAAACCCAGAGTTGTCTCCTCGAGGCGATGAACGAGTATCAGGTTTCCATCGAATCGCGGACGATTCCGCTTCCCGAGCCCTTTCTCGTGCTCGCCACCCAGAATCCGATGGAATATTATGGCACCTACCCCCTCCCTGAATCTCAGCTCGATCGTTTCCTTATGCGGATCAGGATGGGTTATCCTGAGAGGCGTTTCGAGAAGGAGATCCTCACCGGAGAAAGATCGCAGAGCGTGGTGGCGAGGCTGAAACCGGTTCTCTCCGGCGAAGAGGTTATCGCCCTTCAGGATATGGTGGAGAGGGTGCGGATGGATGATATTTTGGTCGAGTATATGATGAATATCGTGGAGGAAACGAGGAAGAGCGAGCTTCTCGGTGTTGGGGTAAGCCCCCGCGGGGCGATCCACCTCTATCGGGCGGTCCAGTCTCTTGCCCTGGTTGAGGGAAGGAGCTACGCTATCCCCGACGATGTAAAAAGGCTTGCGGTACCCGTCCTTGCTCACCGGGTGATCGTGGAGGCGAGGCTTGATCCCTTTGGAAAGCGGGCGAGGGATGCGGAGGAGATAATCAGGGATATCTTGAAGAAGGTATCGGTACCGCTTTGAGGAGGCGGGGTTATTGCTTACCGCGCTTTTAGCTTTTCCCAGGCGGATGAGAAAGAACAAGGATAAAGCCCTTCGAGCATCCCGAAAAGAGGAGGGTGGTTTTACTTCGAGGATCGCTTCCCTTTTTTCTAAATTCCTCGGGTTGAGCCCCCGAGAGATGGCTCGCTTTGGCGGTAGAAAGAGGATATTCACCGCTTTTAAGAAGGAGTTTCCCCGGCTTGAGCGGTTTTCCGATATAAGGAAGAAGATCACCCCTGATGAGCGGAGGTCCTTTTCTCTCCGCTATCTTCGCTCTCATAGGTTGCTCGGTGCTGCCTGTGGTGCCGGCTTCGGGTCTTTTGGGATCTCCCTTGCTCCTTTGGAGGAGTATTCCCTCGCCCTCCTCCGTCTCAGGCTGGCGAGCTCTATCGCTTACTCCTTTGGATATGACCTTTCCCGCCCTGAAGAGCGGGGATTCCTGGTACAGGCGATGGCTTCCCCTTCTGGGAGAAAACCGATAAAGCCTGCTTCCCTCAGGTATATAATGACAAGTTTGGCGCGGAGGGTCATCTCCCTTGTGGTGAGGGATGAGGCCCGGTCGGCTCGGGTGAAGAGGATGTTAACGAAGATCGGGCTTAACCTTACCGAAAGGAGGATGCTTGCCTTCATTCCCCTCTTCGGGGCGGTGGTCTCTGCCGGTTTCAATTACCGGGAGATGGAAAGAACCGCTTTATC
>JAGGZT010000038.1 GCA_021161905.1 Acidobacteriota bacterium
ATCAAAAGGAAGTCACCAAGCCCCAACTCTCGCGCTTTGCGTGATAGAATACGAGCGCTCACCAGATAGGACTTCTCCCTGACGATAGCTCCTACCTCTGCCTCAGGAAACTGACGAAAGAGGAGATCGCTCACCACAAAGCCAAGGATAGCATCGCCTAAGAACTCGAGAAGCTCGTTATCCCCTTCCTCCTGCTGCTCATAACGATAAGAGCGATGGGTAAGTGCTCTTCTTAAAAGATTCTTATCGGAAAAGGTATAGCCTATCTTCTCTTCGAGTGAGGAAAAATCCATCTCAACTTATCTCAGAGATAATCGCCTCCACCGCCTCCTCTGGAGAGGATGCCTTGGTTATCGGGCGTCCTATCACCAAGTAGTCAGCGCCGGCATCAAGAGCTTCCCTCGGTGTGGTTATCCTTTTCTGGTCGTCTGCCGAAGCAAACAGGGGCCTTATACCCGGGGTGACGATCAAAAAATCTCCCCCACATTCCGCCCGCACCACCTCTATCTCCTTAGGGGAGCATACCACACCGTCGAGCCCTGCTTCGCGAGCGAGGGCGGAGAGTTTCTTCACTAAATCGAGAATCTCACCGGAAAAGCCCACTTCGCTTGCCAGTTCCTTATTAAGAGAGGTGAGTATGGTTACCGCCAGTATCTTAGGGGGGCGAAGGCTCTCTTTTTCGCAATACTCCCTCACCTCGGAGGAGGCGCGTACGAGCATTTCCTTCCCCCCGGTGGCATGGAGGTTGAACATAAAAACGCCAAGCCTCGCCGCAGAAATACCCGCTTTCGCCACCGTATTCGGAATATCGTGAAACTTGAGGTCGAGAAACACCTCCTCTCCCAGGGCAACCACCTTTCGCACGAATTCGGGACCAGCAGTGGTGAAGAGTTCGCTTCCTATCTTGAACATCCCCACCTTTCCCCTGAGCCGGGAGATAAGGGAAAACGCCTCCTCGGAAGAGGGAAGATCGAGAGCTACGATTATCCTCCTTCGAGCTTCCATCCTCATCTACCTCATTCAACCTCGAGGGTGGCTATTATCTCATTTACATCGGGGATACCCTTTTCCTCAAGGTACCCCTCTAAAGCTTCGATTATCTCTATAGTAACCCGGGGATTTACAAAATTGGCACTTCCTATCTCAACCGCCCTTGCTCCAACGATGAGGAACTCAAGGACATCGTAAAGGTCCATAATCCCCCCGATCCCAATTACGGGTATTTGCACCGCTTTTATCGCCTCGTAAACCATTCTCAACGCCACCGGCTTGATAGCAGGACCGGAAAGCCCTCCTGTGATATTCTTAAGGCGGGGGCGTTTCGTCTCCACATCCACTGCCATCCCGATGAGTGTGTTTATAAGGGAGAGCGCATCTGCCCCCCCCTCTTCCACCGCTTTTGCTATCGGCTTGATATCGGCTACATTGGGGCTAAGCTTGACGATTAGAAAGAGGGAAGTCGCCTCATTCAGCCTACAGGTAATATCATAAGCAGAATCCGGAGAAACACCAAAGCTCATTCCACCCTTCTTTATATTGGGACAAGAGATGTTTACCTCGAGAGCAGAGATGTCCCCCGCCTTCTCCAACCTCTCCGCTACCTTCAGATAGTCATCTATGGTTTTCCCCCAGATGTTGGCTATTATCGCGGTGTCATACTCCTTCAACTTAGGGAGCTTCTCCGCAATGAATCGTTCAACCCCAATGTTCTGAAGCCCTATGGCATTCAACATACCGGAAGCGGTCTCCCAGATACGAGGGGGGGATGTTCCCTCCTCCTCCCAGAGGGAGAGTCCCTTCACCACAACTCCGCCCAACCGGTTAAGATCGAGATAGGGGGCATACTCAAGCCCATAGCCAAAGGTACCCGAGGCGGTGAGGATCGGATTCTTGAGCTTCAACCCATTGAGATCGACAGCTAAGTTCACCTTACTCATCGAATATCACCTCACCCGCCGGGAAAACTGGTCCTTCTTTGCAGACCCGGACCATCTCCCGCTTTCCCTCCCTTTTTATTGGGATCGCACAGCCGAGACAGGCTCCGATACCGCAAGCCATCCTCCGCTCCAAGGAAAGATATGCCTCGCATCCATATCTCAAAGAGAGACGAGCCACCTCCTTGAGCATACCCTCTGGTCCACAGGCATAGATCGTTCCCCTCTCCCCTTGGGATAGCCTCTCTTCAAGAAGCTCCGTCACTACTCCCTTTCTTCCCTGGGTTCCGTCCTCGGTGGTGATCTCGACTTTCACCCCAAGGTTCTCAAACGAGGAAAGAAGTAATAGATCCTCTCTTCCTTTCCCACCTATCAACAACTCGGCATCGACCCCCGCACCCTTAAGCTTGTTCGCGAGAAAAAGAAGCGGGGAAACGCCTATCCCCCCGGCAACGAGCATCGCCTTTCCTTCTCCCAAAAGTGGAAAACCATTCCCTAAAGGACCCCGTAAGCTAACCTCATCACCCGGGGAGAGGAGGGAAAAGAGCTTCGTTCCCCTTCCCACCACCCGGAAGAGGATCCTCACCCCAGAAGGCTTCCCCTTCTCATAGTGGAGCTCATTTATGCTCATAGGGCGAGGAAGAAAGGGATCATAACCGGACCATCCCCTGATGAGGAGGAACTGTCCCGGGGAAGAAACCTCCGCTATCTCCGGAGCATAGAAGGCGAGGCGATGATATCCTGGGGAAAGGGGCAAGTTCTCGATTACCTTCGCCTTTATGAGGTATTGGTTATCATTCATCGGGGTTCAAGTATAGAGAATAAATCGGCTAAAAATCAAGCTGAAATTTCCTCACTTTTTCCTTGACAGAGGAGGGAGATGTGTTAGGATAGAAAAAACGCAGTCCTGTTCTTTTAACCAGGTACGGCGATACCGGAAAGAATAGGAGGTTATAGTGAGAAAAAGAGATAAAAAAGGAAGCAATACCCCGGGAAACGGGGTTTTTTTTTAGCCTGAAAAATCCATAAGTAAAAGGAGGGAAGATGGGAGGCGAGATAAAGGCAAGGATTATGGATAAGGAGCGGATAGACCGCACCATAACCCGAATCGCCCACGAGATAATAGAGCGGAATAAAGGGGTGGACGACTTAGTACTTATCGGAATAAGGACGAGGGGGGTCTCCTTAGCCAAAAGGCTGGCGGAGAAGATCGAAGAGATAGAGGGGAAAAAGATTAAGGTAGGTATCCTCGATATAACCCTCTACCGGGATGACCTCACGGTGATCGGTCCTCAGCCGATAGTGAAGGAAACCAAGATCCCCTTTCCCATCACCAATAAGAAGGTGGTGCTGGTTGACGATGTCCTCTTCACCGGAAGGACGGTCAGAGCTGCTCTCGATAGCCTGATCGATTTCGGCAGGCCAAGGTCGATCCAGCTGGCAGTGCTCATTGATCGGGGACATCGGGAACTACCAATCCGGGCGGACTATGTAGGGAAGAATGTCCCCACCTCCTTGAAGGAGCTCGTTGAGGTGAGACTCACCGAGGAGGATGGGGAGGACTTAGTGGTGATAAGATCACTAAATAACAAAGGAGGAGAATAAGTGCCACTAAAGAGAAAAGACCTTCTGGGGATAAAGGAGCTCTCCCCTGAAGAAATAAGCTTGATCCTTGATACCGCTAAGGCTTTCAAGGAGATATCCACCAGGGAGGTGAAGAAGGTTCCTGCCCTCCGAGGGAAGACGGTGGTAACCCTCTTCTTAGAGCCAAGCACGAGGACGAGAACTTCATTCGAGATCGCAAGCAAGAGGTTGAGCGCCGACACCCTGAATATAGCGGCAGCGAGTTCCAGCATCCTCAAGGGAGAGACCCTGGTGGATACGGCGAAGAACCTGGAGGCGATGTATCCCGATATCATAATCCTCCGCCATTCCGCCCCAGGAGCACCGCATCTCCTCGCTAAGATATGTCGTGCTTCGATCGTAAATGCCGGAGATGGGGCGAACGAGCATCCAACCCAGGCACTGCTCGATGCCTTCACTATCAGGGAAAAGAAGGGGAAGCTCTCCGGGTTGAGAGTGGCGATAATTGGGGATATCTCTCATAGCCGGGTGGCGAGGTCCAACATCCATCTTCTCACCAAAATGGGAGCAGAGGTGGTGGTCGCTGGTCCCCCCACCTATATCCCCCCGGAGATCGAAAAGCTGGGAGTAAAAGTACACATCAAAATCGAGGAGGCGGTGAGAGGGTGCGATGTGATAATGATGCTCCGGGTTCAGCTTGAGAGACAGGATAAATCGTTCATCCCATCGCTTGCTGAATACAGCCGGCTGTTCCAGCTCACTCCAGAACGGGTAAAGCTGGCAAAAAAGGATGTCATCATAATGCATCCGGGACCCATAAACAGAGGGGTAGAGCTCTCAGCCGAGGTTGCCGATGGCTCTTATTCGGTGATCTTGGAACAGGTCACCAATGGCGTTGCTGTAAGGATGGCCATCCTTTATCTACTAAGTGGAGGGAGATATGAGGAAGTTGCTCATTAAAAACGGCAGGGTTATAGATCCCGCCAACAGGATAGACGAAACCCTGGACATCCTCATTGAAAACGGAAAGGTCAAAGAGATCAAAGCAAAGATAGAAGGAGGAGCTGAGGTTATCGATGCATCCGGGCTGATCGTTGCCCCCGGGTTCATCGATATGCATGTCCATCTTCGCGAACCGGGGCAGGAGGAGAAGGAGACGATAAAGACGGGAACCGAGGCGGCAGCTCACGGTGGTTTCACCTCCGTCGCCTGTATGCCGAACACCGATCCAGTAAACGACTCTGGGGCGGTAACCGACTTCATAATAAAGAAGGCAAAAGAGGAGGGAGTGGTTAATGTCTATCCCATCGGTGCTGCTACCAAAGGTTCTCAGGGGGAGGAGATTGCCGAGATCGGCGAGATGAGGGAGCGAGGTATTGTCGCTGTCTCTGACGACGGTAATCCCATCAAGAGCGCCCGGATGATGCGTCGTGTCCTTGAATACACCAAGATGTTCGACATCGCGGTGATCGATCACTGTGAAGACCTGGACATCACGGGAAAAGGGGTAATGCATGAGGGATACTACTCAACTCTCATTGGACTCACCGGCATCCCTGCTCCTTCTGAGGAAGTGATGGTGGCACGGGACATCATCCTGGCTGACTATACCAAGGGGAAGCTCCATATCGCTCATCTGAGCACCCGGGGAAGCCTGGAGTTGGTGAGGGAAGCAAAAAAGAAAGGGATAAAGGTAACCTGCGAGGTCACCCCGCATCATTTCACCCTTACCGATGAAGCGGTTACCTCATTCGACACCAACACCAAGATGAAACCACCGCTTAGAAGTAAGGAAGATGTCTCAGCTCTAATCGAAGGGATAAGGGAAGGGGTTATCGACGCCATTGCTTCGGACCACGCCCCCCATACTGCTGATGAGAAGAATGTGGAGTACAATCTCGCTCCTTTTGGCATCGTCGGTTTAGAGACCGCGGTCTCCCTGGCGCTCGACAGGCTCGTCCACCGGGAGAAGATACCCCTAAATCGGATAATCGAGATGTTCACCATAAATCCAGCAAAGATCCTTGGAATAGACAAGGGAACCCTTTCCATCGGGGCAGATGCGGATATCACCATCCTCGATCTCACCAAAACGGTGGAGGTTGATCCCGACAAGTTCAAATCGAAGAGCAGAAACACCCCCTTTGCCGGCTTCCGCCTCAGGGGAGCACCGGTGATGAGCATCGTCCGGGGGAAAGTGGTCTTTAACGAACTTAAGCATTAATCCTTCTCTGAGCGGTAAAGCTCAAAGAGCTTCGCTTCCTTCAAGAAGGTGTAGCAGGAGGAAAGGAAGGCAATGATAAAACCGGGAATGCCATCGAGGAAACCGAGCTTAATGATATAACCTTTGATGAAGGAAAGTGGAGGGGAGAAGATGAGTTTAAGCAAGCTCGGTCTTCTTCCCTCCTTTTTTCTATCGAAGGCGACGAGGCTGGTATAGAGGTTCATCCGCTCGATGTGCTCGGTTATGTCCTTGTAGGTGAAATGGAGAAGAAATGAAGAAAGACGCTCGGTCTTTCCTTCAACCCTCATCACCTCATGTACCGAGCCACCAACGAACCGAGCTTTCTCCCTCCTCGCCAATCGAAGCTGGTAATCGGGATACCAACCCCCATATCTTATCCATCTGCCGAGATAAAACACCCTCCGCGGTATGAAATAGCCATCCGCTTTATCCCTTGCCGAAAGGACCTCCTCTATCTCCCGGGCAAGCTCTGGCGTCACCCTTTCATCGGCATCGAGAGAAAGAACCCAGGGGAAACGCGCCTTAGCCAGGGCAAAGTTCTTTTGCTCGACATAACCCTTCCACTCCCGAAGGAAAACCTTATCGGTGAACCTCCTCGCTATCTCCACCGTCCGATCGGAGGATAAAGCATCTACCACTACGATCTCGTCAGCAAAGGATACCGAGGAAAGGGCTTCCTCGATATTCTCCTCCTCATCCTTGGTGATGATTACGACGGAGAGCTTCTCTCTATTTCCCATCTCCCATCAACTCATAATAAAGGCGGGCGGTTTCATCTATTGTTTTTTCGATGGAAAACTCCCTCGCCCTCTCCCTCCCCTCAAACCCCATCTCCTTAGCCCGTTCCTTCGACGAAAGAAGTGCCAATACAGCTTTAGCGATAGCGGAACTATCTTTTGGAGGAATAAGAACCCCCTCCTTACCGTCAGTGATCACATCCACCACTCCACCGACCCGGGTGGCGATAATTGGTTTTCCTAAAGCCATCGCCTTGAGGAGCGAGGTATTTAGACCCTCGGAAAGAGAGGGAAGAACGAATATATCGACCAGGGAGAGGAATTCATAGATATTGGAGATAAACCCTAAAAACCTAACTGAATGGGTAAGCCCTTTTCTCCTTACCAGTGCCTCGAGTTCCCCTCTCCCTTTACCTTCACCCGCGATGAGGAATTTGGCATCGGGGTAATTACGAACCACCTCCTCCGCTGCCTCGATGAGGTAACGAAATCCCTTGAGCGGTGAGAGCCTCCCTATAGATCCTATTATGGGATAACACCCCCGTACCTTCAGCCTATCGAGGAGAAAAGAAAGGTTGTTCAGGTCGATATTGAAATCAAAGGGGATACCGTCAGGGATTATCCTTATCCTTTCCTCCGGAACACCTGCTTCCCTCAGGACAAGGGATACCGGTTTTGAGATGGCGACAACCATATCGGCAGAACGATACTTAAAGCGAAACCTTATGGGAAGAGCTACCCGGCGGTGGACGATAAGCTTTGCATCGGGAGAAAGCTTCTTAGCAATAAAACCAATAAAGGCGGCATGGGCAGTATGGGCGTGGATGATCGCTACCTTCCCCTTCCTCACCAATCCGGCAATGCGGAGGGAAGCAGCCAAATCGAACTCCCCCCTCATCCTGGTCTCATAAAGGGGGATTCCCTCCTCCTGTGCCCGGAAGGAAAGCGGAGAGTTGGGCTGGGCTACGATCAGGTTATCGAACCCTCGCTCCGCTAATCCCAAAACGGTAAGAACAAGTTGCTCCTCCCCTCCTCCCCACTCCCTCTCCGTATCTATGTGGAGCACCCTTATTGCTTGAGCCATTGAACGAGCTACTTCCCTTCCTCGACGAGCTTGGCGTAAACCCTTTCCATCTCTTTGGCTATCAACTTCATATCGAAATTCTCCTCAACGATCTTCCGCCCCCTCTTGCCGAAGCTCTTAAGCTTGTTCTTCCTCTTCACCAAAGAGAGGATAGCATCGGAGAGAGCGTCCGCATCGCCTGGGGGGACGAGGATACCGCTTCCTCCATCTGCCACCACCTCGGTAATCCCCGGAAGTTGGGTTGCCACCACCGGTTTAGCCATAGCCATCGCCTCCAAAACAGAGGATGGAGAAACCCCTGAGGTCGCCGGCATAACCAGGAGATTGATTGCGGAAAGGATATGAGGAAGATCCTCTCTGAAACCGGTAAAGATGAACTTCTCCTCAAGTCCCTCTTTAGCCACCCTTCTCTCTATCTTCTCTTTTCTCTTACCCTCACCCGCGATGATGAAAACTGTTTCCGGAACCTTCTCTATAACCTTCGGTGCCGCGTCGATCAGCACATCATGTCCCTTACCGTCCTCGATCGCATTGAAGCAACCGATAAGTATCATCTCCGGGGGGAGGTTGAATTCCTCATAAAACTTATAAGGAGGGATTTTATAATCGAACCGGATGAGGTCTACCCCGGGAGGGACAAGGGAGACGGAAGTAGGGGCAAAGCCAGAAGCGATAAAGGCGTTTCTCAGCCAGCGGGTAGGAACGACGATCTGATCGATAACCCCCTTGTTCATCAATTGAAACAGCTTCTGCTCCTCTCCACCAATATGAACCCACTGGGAAAGAAGAAGCCGGGGGGGAGAGGAAAACCTCTCTTTAAGTTTCAAGAATACTTTGAGGAGAGAAGAGCCAATGAGATGAACTACCTCGATCCCCTCCTCAGAAACCGCCTTTGCCAACTTCTTCGGGGAAAGGGGGACTCCCCTCCCCTCACTGTTCCTCAAAATGGGGGTCTTGTTCCTCCATGCTCTCTCTTCAAACTCGCTTCCCGGCTCGGTTATTAAAAAGGCATTATGCCCTCTTCGATTGAGCTCCCTTATCAGACTAAATGTCTGCTGTTGCACCCCGGCACCGAGGGAACTCTTTGCCCCATAAAGGATGTTCATCAGTCTCTTTCCACCTCCTGCAAGCGATATTTTCCCCCTTATACCAAATAAAAAAAGCTCCGTCAATGAAGCTAAAAGGGACTATAGAAAAAAGGCGGGTTCACATCTTATACTTGCCAAAATCCTCAGCGTCAAGGTCCTCAAACCACTTCTTTATTCTCTCCGACTCGCTTCCTTCCTCAGAAACCTCCATCTTCTGCGCCTGCTCTATGACCTCACGATTGGCATAGATGGGGGACCCAGTACGGAGGGCAAGGGCAATGGCATCACTGGGTCTTGCATCTATGGTATATTTCCTCCCATCCACCTCAAGATGAATGAGGGCGAAGTAGGTATTATTCTTAAGCTCGGTAACCACGATCTTCTCCACTATCACATTGAGCTGATCAAGGATGCTGCGCATTAGATCGTGGGTCATCGGACGAGGGGTGGATATGTTCTCCAGCTGGATCATAATGGCGTTTGCCTCGAATACCCCGATCCAAATGGGGAGGAGCTGGTTGCTGTTAACCTCTTTGAGGATGACTATCGGCATATTACTCACCGGATCGAGCATCAATCCCTTTATCTCCATTTTCACCAGCTCCATCTGCCTACCTCCCCTATCTTGCTTTACTTCAATATAATCCCTCAATTTTACTAAGTCAAGTTATTCCAATCTCTCCCCATAAAGGCTATTGGGACCAGCCCGGATGATCTTTACCCGCACAAACTCGCCAATAAGCTCTCTTCCTCCTTTGAAGTTGACCACCTTATTGCCCTCAGTCCTTCCCGAAACCGCCTTCTCATCCCGCTTGCTCACCCCATCGACCAGCACGGTGAGCTCCTTCCCCACCAACTCCTTATTCCGCTCGATCTGAATCTCCCTCTGCCTTCTCTGGAGGGCGATGAGGCGAGCGGTCTTCACCTCATTGGGAACGGAGTCGGGAAGTTCCGCCGCCTTGGTGAAGGGCCTTGGAGAGTACTTAAAGGAGAAGATGACATCGAAGCGCACCTTTTCTACCACATCCATCGTCTCTTTAAAATCCTCGTCGGTCTCACCGGGAAAGCCGACGATCATATCACTACTTAGGGTTACTCCAGGAAGCTCCTCCTTCACCCACCCTATCTTCTCCAGGTACTCCTCCTTGGTGTATCCTCTATTCATCAAAGCGAGTATCCGGCTTGAGCCCGATTGAATGGGAAGATGGAGATAAGAACAAACTTTGGGAAGCTCTTTCATTGTCTTCGCCAGATCTCGGGTAAAATCCTTGGGATGAGAGGTGATAAACCTGATCCAGGAAATACCAGGAACATCGTGAACCAGATGAAGAAGACGGACGAAATCTATCCTCGCGTCATCGGGATCGCGGTAGGAGTTGACATTCTGTCCCAGTAGGGTGACTTCTTTGTATCCCTTTTCCGCCAGCTCCCTAACTTCCTTTAAGATGCTTTTCGCCGGGCGCGACCGCTCTCTCCCCCTCACATAAGGGACGATGCAATAAGAACAGAAGTTGTTGCATCCTCTACTAACGGTCACATAGGCTTGAAAATCAGAGCCCCGCCTTACACATCCGGTCGGTGGTTCGGGAGAAAAACCAGCCATAGTAATATCTACCACCTTCTCCCCTTGTTCCACTCTGGGGATGAGATCGGCTATGCCAAACTCCCTCTCTGTACCCAAGACAAGGTCCACATATGGCGCCCGCTTTATGATCTTCTCTCCAAGTTGCTGGGCAGTACAGCCCACCACCCCCAGGATAAGACCCGGTTTCTTTCGTTTTAATTTAGCCAATCTACCAAGTTTGGTGAACACCTTGTCCACCGCCTTCTTCCTGACACTGCAAGTATTTAAAAGGATGATATCCGCTTCCTCCTCGGATGATGCAGGGCGAAAACCGATCGAGGAGAGAATACCCCCCAATACCTCGGAATCATGAACATTCATCTGACAACCAAAGGTTATGATCAAATAGCGCTTCATAGTCCTCACATCCCCATAAGTAGACGGTCCCGGAGAACCTGGGGAAGACCTGCCTTTAAAATCTTCTCCCCCGCCTTTTCTACATCGTACTCTACCCTCTTTACGGTAAAGAACTTCTTCCTGGTATCGTAGATGGCATAAGAAGCCCTCGGATCCCCATCTCGGGGTTGCCCCACACTCCCCACATTCAAGAGATATACCAGATCTCTATCCAGATAAAGATCTGATGGAGGTAACACTTTGAAGTCGCTCGACTGCTCCCTTGCTTTGGCAAACGCTATGGCACGATGACTATGTCCGTAGAAGGACGCCCAAACCTGAGAAGATAACTTCTCAAACGAGGTCAACACATTAAAAAGGTTGTCATCGTAATCGAAGCTTTGCGGTCTATGGGGAAGGGCATGGGAGAAGAAAAGCTCCCCCATTTTCCTCTTATAGGGCACCTTGGAGAGCCGTTTTAAGTATCTCTCGTCGAGAATCTCCATCGTCCACATCAACGCTGCTTGCGCCACTGGGTTGAACCATTGGAGGGTGAGCTTACCCACACAGGCAGCATCGTGATTCCCAAGAACCATCATATCAACCACATCGAAGACCAGCTTACAGCATTCGTTGGGGTTTGCTCCATAACCAACTATGTCTCCGAGGAATATATAGCGATCCGGTTCCTCTTCCTCCACAGCCTTGAGAACTGCGGTAAGCGCCTCAAGATTTCCATGAACATCAGAGAAAATAGCCAGCTTCACCGGAGAACCCTCCTTTCTACTCTTGCAACTCAAAGGGAAGGGGAAGAAGCTCGGACAACTTCATAATCTTGGGACGCCCTTCCTCCTCCATAATAATTAATATATCAGGAGCAAACTCAAAAAGCATCTGGCGACAAAGACCACAAGGGGGAGTAAGCCTTCCTCCCTCACTCGCGATGGCAATGGCGATAAAATCTCGTTCCGAAGCCATAAGGGCGGAAAGAAGCGCCACTCGCTCGGCACAGAAGACCTGGGTTAGAGAGGGAGATTCGATATTCGCTCCGCGATATACCCTCCCTCCTCCGGTAAGGATGGCAGCTCCTACTCGAAAACCGGAACAAGGGGCATAACTCACCTCGATCGCCTTCCTCGCCTCGGCAAGAAGCTTAATCGCTTCCTGTTCGTTCATCTTCCGCATCTCGCGATGAACCTCCTTATGAACTTTCGGATGATTCCGCTTCGTTCTCTAACCCGCCTTAACACATCATCATGAGAGAGCGCGGGATGCCCTGCCCTATTCGAGATCAGGGAAAGACCAGCAACCTTAATCCCAAGATAGCACGCCACCACCGCCTCAGGAACGGTGGACATACAGACCGCATCACCTCCTATCATCCTAAGCCTCCTCACCTCAGCCGGGGTCTCATAAGAAGGACCACTTACCGCCACCAGCACCCCCTTCTTTCCTCTGAGGTTTAGCTCGGAGAATATCTCCTCCCCTAACTGGATCAGGGATGGATAATAACAGGAGGAAAGATCAAGAAAAGGAGGGTCGCGTAATTCACTCGGTATCTCAAGCAAAGGATCGCCGATTAGGTTTATATGATCGGTAATGAGCATCAGATCGCCAGGATCAAGCGAAGGAGAAAGAGCACCAGCAGCATTGGTAAGGAGAAGATGATCCGCACCAAGGTTTTTCGTGAGAAAGACCGGATAACAAGAGGTAAGAAGCCCTAAGCCTTCATAGTAATGAAGCCTTTTTCTGAAGATGACCACTTTTATTCCGGAAATCTCGGCGAGGAGAAGCTCCCCCTTCGGGGCTTCTCCTTCACGAGCGGGGAAAAAGAAAAGCTCAGAATAAGGAAGACGAGCAATCAGCTCCTCTTCCGAAACCAAGGAGGAATAACCCGAACCAAGGATCACCCCCACCTGAGCCTCAAAATCAAAGCCCTGTTCTATCTCCTCCGCTGTCCTCTTCGCCTTCTCCATCAAGGGGATCATCGGCTTATTCCAACTTGATCGATATTATCTGGGAAAGCCCTCCCTCCCTCATTGTAACCCCGTAGATAACCTCGCCTACCTCCATTGTAAGCTTGTTATGGGTGATCACAATGAATTGGGTCTTCTCGGAAAATCTCTTGAGGGCAGAGGAAAACCTCCTCGCATTGGGGTCGTCCAGGGTGGCATCGATCTCGTCAAGAATGCAGAACGGGCTGGGATGATAACGGAAGATGGCGAAAAGGAAGGCAATAGCGGATAAGGTCTTCTCCCCTCCTGAAAGGAGAGATATGCTTTTCAACCTTTTGCCGGGAGGCTCTGCCAATATGTCCACTCCAGCCTCAAGGATGTCCCCGTCACCGGTGAGGATCAGCTCTGCCCTTCCACCGCCGAAGAGCTCCGAAAAGACCTCGGAGAAGTTCTTGCTGATCTCTGTAAAAGCCTCATGGAATCTCTCCCGAGAGGCTTTGTCTATCTTCTCGATGACCTCCTCGAGGGAAGAGATCGACTGGAGGATATCCTCTCTCTGGGAAAGGAGGAATTGATACCGTTCATCGATCCTCTCGAACTCCTCCTCTGCAGCAAGGTTGACCCCTCCCATTCTCTCAAGCTTTCCCGATAGCTCGGAGAGCTCCTTCTTCAGCTCCTCTTCGTCCTTTATCTCCTTCTCACCTTCCTGATTGAGCTCAGACGGTGCCACCCCAAACGCTTCGAAACACTCCTCAAATAAATGGGAAAGATGGGAATCCACCCCCTTGAGTTCTATACGAGCTTCTTCCAACCTCTCGCTGAGTTGCTCCTTTCTCTCTCTTAATTCACCGATATCCTTCTCCTTACTTCTCACCTCTTTTCTCTTTTCCTCGATAAGAAGGCTCATCTCTGAGAGCGCTTTCTCCCTTTTCCTTCTCTCCTCTAAAAGACGGGCTAAGCTATTTCTTTCCTCCTTGAGAGCAGAAAGCCTCTTTTCCCGCTCCTCTTCCAGCAACCTCACCTTTTGTTCAGCTTCTCCCATCTGCTTTTTAAGGAAATCGATCTCCTCAGTTATCCGAGAAACATCTTTCCCCCGAAGAGAGAGCTTCTCGGAAAGGACCGCTTCCCTTAGTTTAAGCTGAGAGAGCTTCTTTGCAACCTCCTCTCTCTCCTCCGCTAACTTCTCAGCTTCCTCAGAGAGTTGGGATAGTTCCTCCTCATAGGAGTTTATCTCCTCTTTCCTTTTCGCAAGCTCAACGGAGAGCTCCTTGATCACTTTCTCCCTTGCCTCCTTCTCCCTCCTCTTCCTCTCAATCTCTTCTTTTATCCTCCCGGAAGCGGAGGAAAGCTCCCTCACCTTTCCCTCAATCCTTATAAGTTCCTCTTTGATAGTGGCTCTAAGTTCGGTCTCTTCCCTTATTCTTCCTTCAACCTCTTCCTTTTCTCTGGAAAGGGAGCGAAGTTTTTCCCGGTAGAGCTCTATCTCTTCCTTTAAGTTCGCAAGATCCTTCTCTAAGGCACTGATCTTCCCCTCTAACTCTCCTTTCTCCCTTCGAAGGGAAAGAATACCCTCCCTTTTATCTCCGTCCACCTTGAGCACTCCTGGGGGACCTATTCGTTCCCCGGACAAGGACACGAAGATAAGATCGGGATAACGCTTGGAAAGGGGAACTGCTTTTTCCAATTCATCCACCAATACCGCATTGGCGAAGAGGCGAGGGACAATGTTGGAAGCAACACCCGAGGTTTCAACGACTTGGGCTAATGGAGCAATGACCCCTTCCTCCCTCAATACGGGGTGGGCTTCTGTGATGGGTTCGTCAGGAGTGGGGTACTTCTCAATGATGAAAGAGAGATTGTGGGAGTTGCCCGATACGATGGAGCTTACACCATTCAACGCCTCCTCCGGGGTGCTCACCACCATCCCCTTTATGAGCTCACCGAGAAACGCTTCAACCGGTTTTTCATAGCCGGGAGCAACCTGTATGAGATCCTCAAACAACCCCAACACCTCAAAGCCATTGTCCCCAAAGGAAGGAAAAGAAGCTTCATCCTCGCTGATAAGCTGGGATATAGTATGATACCGTCCCTTCAGGGGGAAGAGTCTATCCTGAAGCGAGGAGAGCTCCTTTTCTCCCTCTTCCCTCTTCAGGGTTAACTCAGAAATTACAGCAGTAAGCTCCTCCCTCTTTTTATTGAGCGAGGAAAGCCGTTCCTCAAGGGAGAAAAGTTCTCCTTTCTTCTCCTCCTTTTCCTTAAGGAGGGAGGCGAGTCTCTGGGAAAGGACCTCCTTTTTCTCCTCAAGGGAGGGGATATCTATCCTCTTTAGCTCCCCTTCTTCTCGTTCAAGAAGCTCATTTTTGCTTTTCAGCTCTTCCCGAAGGCGGTAGAGCCTCTCCTTCTTTTCAAGGATGAGGGAGGAATACTCCTTTATTTTCTCTTCGAGCGAGGAAAGATGCTCTTCCTTTCCCTCGATCTCCTTGGCACACTCGCTGAGTTCCTCCTGCTCCTTTTTTTCGATTAGAGGAAGGTTTTCCTTTTCCTCAATCTTTCCTTCGAGGCGGGAGGAAAGTTCCGAAATCTCTTTCTTTAGGGAAGCGATAGAGCCCTCTATTCTCTCGAGCTCCCCCTTAAGCTGGGAAATGAGGTGTTTTTTCTTTTCAAGATCGATGTCGAACCGATAGAGGCCTTCTCTCCTCTGCTCTTTTTCCTCCTCCCTCCTTAAGAGTTCCGTCTTCGCTTCCTCAAGCTCTGCCTCTTTCTGGGATATCTTGGTAGTGAGCCTAAGCTCCTCTTCAGAAAGACGATCGACCTTCTCCTTAAGCCTCCTCTTCTCGGTGGAAAGATGCTCAAACCGAGAGGATATGATGAGCGCCTTTATCCTTCGGATCCGCTTCCTTACCTCCTTATATCTCCTTGCCTTGGCTGCCTGGCGCTTAAGGGAGTTCCGCTGTTTCTCCACCTCGAGGATGATGTCGTTTAAACGAACCAGATTTTCCCTCGCCGAGGCGAGCTTCGTCTCTGCCTGGTGTTTTCTCAACTTGTATTTGGTGATCCCAGCTGCTTCTTCTATGAATACCCTCCTTTCCTCAAGTCGACATTCAAGGAGAAAACTAACCCGCTCTTGGTCGAAAAGGAGATACCCCTTGGTCCACATCCCCGTGCCCAGAATAATGTCCTGAATATCCTTTAAGCGACAGGGACGACGATTGAGGAAATACTCACACTCACCAGACCGATAAAGCCTTCTGGTAACTATAAGGCTTTCATCATCCTCCTCAGAGGAAAAATGGAGGCTTACTTCTGCCATTCCTACTGGTTTCTTTTCCTCACTGCCAGCGAATATGAGGTCATCTCCGCTCCTTGCCCTTAAGGAGCGGAGGCTCTGTTCCCCCAACGCCCAGAGGACTGCATCCGCTAAATTGCTCTTCCCACAACCATTGGGACCAACGATAACGGTAATACCCGGAGGAAAGATAAGGGTAGTGCGGTCGCAGAACGACTTAAAACCGGCAAGTTCGAGCTTCTTGAGACGGAATTTGAACTCCATTTTTAAGAATCAAGCCTCCTTCAGCCTTCCATTATAGCTTAACATTGACCTTCCTTTTAGGAATATTAACATCGGAAATCTCCTCTGTAAAGAGAAAAATACAAATGGTAGGGGGAAAATATAAGATAAGCACAATATATTGGTATCAAGGGGGATCGAGGATGTCCTTGACAAAGGCGAGTTTCTCCCTTATCCTTTGAAAAGGATAATAAGGGGGGAGCCAGCGTAGCTCAGCGGTAGAGCAGCTGATTCGTAATCAGCAGGTCAGGGGTTCAAATCCCCTCGCTGGCTCCATTTTCGATTGAGGCATTGATGGATAAAAAGATCTATTGGTTCTTATCACTTACTCTTATTCCTATTTTCTTATATGCTCTGGCAGGCAAAGACCTCAGCTACTTCCGAAGCTTCTTCTTCGCTTTATTTGGATTGATCCTGGGAAAAAGGTGGGGAAGCTTAGCTGGAGCTGTCTTCGTTGTGGGAGTTTTCGCCCTCGACCGTATCTGGTTTCTAAATGAGCTTTCTCTCGGCGGAATAAGCCTCTTTCTCCTGACAGGGATAATCATCTCCTTCTGGGTGGGAGCGTATAAAGACCTCCCGCGGGTTCCTCTATCGCTCTCATTGGCAATCGTCGTCTTCTTCATCTTTGTTGGATACTTGATCTATCTCGAAAGTCTCAATTGGCCCATCTACTTCCTCTACCCCTTCCTCATCGCCGCCTCTGCCCTTATCTACTACTTCTTCCGATTGATAAAGGAGAGAACATTGATCCAGATCTTCCTTTCTGGGCTGATCCTCAGCTATCTCCTCGCTTGGGGGATAAACCTTCTCATCCAAGGGAAAACCGCCTTCGCGAGCTATAATACCCTGGTGCTCATCAGCTTAATACCAGGGGATATCCTCACCCTGGCTAGTCTCGCCATTATCTATCCTCACTTCCTTCTCTTACTTCGCAAAAAAATGGCTCCTGATAGAGAAAAAAACAATTGACAACTTGATTATCTTTCGATATAAAAAAAATAAGGTTGCTTCCAACCAAACTTAGGGAGGAGGGTAAATGAATAAAGGGGATTTGGCTGTAAAGATTGCTAAAGATGTAGGTATCACAAAAGCCGCTGCTAACAGAGTTATCGAATCTTTTCTTTCCGGTATTACCGAAGCTTTAAAGAAAGGGGAGAAGGTCACCTTAGTGGGCTTTGGGACCTTTCTAACCGCACAGCGCAAGGAAAGGATGGGGAGAAACCCAAGAACAGGCGCGCCGATCAGAATTGCGGGAAAGAGGGTACCCAAGTTCAAGCCAGGTGCCAAGCTCCAAGAAGAGGTTAAGTAAGACCTCCTCCGCCTGAGGTATCTTAAAAAAGGGGGAATTCCCCCTTTTTTTATTTCGGGTGTCCCACCGGGATGATGTAAAGGGGCACCTCATTCTTTCCCAGAGCAAGGCTCGAGGCCAACTTGCCATCCCAAAAAGCACCTACAAATCCTGCACCGAGACCTAAGCCAACCGCTTGGAGAGCAATATTCTCTCCGCAATGCCCGACCTCGATATGGACATACCTTATTCCCCTATCCTTATATTTCTTGGTAGTACGGGAATAATCAGCAGCAATGACAAAGATCACCGGTGCAGTAGCAACCCAGCGTTGATAAAGGGCGGAAGCGGAGATCTTCCTCCGGAAATCACCCTTCATCTTCAACTCCAAGCTGTGGTTCTTCACTAAATAATGGTAGATACCGGCAGAAAGACCGGAGACGCCGCCTTTTCCCACTACGATATACACCTCCAATGGATAGAGGGCGCCGGCAGAAGGAGCAGCTCTCTTTCCTCTTGTGGGCTCGGTTATTCCCTGAGCGGCAAAAAGAAGCTGGGAGAGCTGGGAAAGAGAAAGGGGTTCAGAGGTGAATCGCCTGATGGTCCTCCTTCTTGCTATTGTCTCCTCAATCGACACCTTCCCTTTGAGCGCCGGTTTAGGGAGAGAGATAACCTTCTTCTCGGGCTGAGAAAAGACACCCGTGGCAATAAGGCTGAAACCGATCGCCACGATGGAAACGAGGAGGAGATAATTGAATACTCTATTTCTTTTCATAGTTTTCCTCCCAAAATTGAATGTGCAATTATTCTATCACCAGAGGAGAGCCAAAAGCAACGGGTACGAGAACGGTTGACTGAATCATATTCCTATTATAAAGTTAGCAAAAGGGAGAATGAAGGATGTCAAAAAGCCTCACCAAAAAAGAGAAAATGGAAAGATACAGGAACCTTCTCTATCTGCTCGAGAAGGAGATCGCCATCTCTTCTTCTGAAGAGGAGGCACTCAGAATTATTGTGGAACGGACGAAGAAAGAAAGCGAAACAGGGCTTTCTACATTCTGGTGGTGTGGTTTTTATATCTATCTCAAGGAGCGCTCTGAGGCGGTGCTTGCAGAATCGAACCGTCCTGCTTGTAGTCCCCTACCTGTTGCTCCCCGTACCGGAGGTGTGGTTAGCGATGCTGTACTCACCGAAAAGCCGATAATCGTCTCCGATGTCTCCTCATATCCTGGGCATATCTACTGCGATACCAGGGCGAAATCGGAGATCGTCATCCCTATATTCAACTCGAGGGACGAACTCGTTGGGGTGTTCGATGCCGATTCGGACGAGTTGGGGAGTTTCGACACCGTGGATCGAGAGTGGCTCATCCGCATCCTTGAGCCCTTAAGGAGATTCAGTTTCGCCCCCCTCATCTCCCATTTATCGGCAACCTTAGAAGGAAAAAATGAAGTATAGGAAGATAGTTTCCCTCCTTATCCTTCTGAGTTTCATCGCCCTCTCCGCCTATGGCGGGGATGCGGGCAAAAGAGCAATGTGGGTTTTACCAATCTTATGAGGACAAAAGCTATTTCCTGATCCTCTCGGAAAAAGACGAAAGAAACCCCCTTCCTCAGCGTAAGGAGCTATATATAGGGGTAGTGAAGAACGGTGTCCCTGCCCGGTTGGTGATCTTTCCGAGGGAGCCTCACGGGATTTCAGAGCCGAACCACCGCTTGTTCAAGATGAGAGCTGAATTTGCCTGCTTCGAACATTACCTCAAGGGAAAAGAGAGGAAACTGTGGGAGGAGTTAAAATAGTTTTCCCAGCTCACGTCCACCAGGACTCACCTTAAGGAAGCCGAAACATACCCCCTTCGCTTTAGTAATATCGCGGAGGGGGGTTATTATTTTTATCTTCCGGGCGCGGAAATCAACATCATCCACCGTGCCCAAGGCGATGGTATTCAGCCCTTCGTCATACAAACCCACCAGGATATGCTCAAAGAAGTTCTCATCCCATATATTTACCCGCTTCAATGAAAACTGCTGCCGCGCCTGGTAGAGCTTGCCCACATTGTACTCCCGCGAGGCAATGGCGTTTATCGCATCCCCATTGTCTTCGCCATAGAGGATCTCGGTCTCCAGGATATCAGCCAGTGTATTCCTCTCGGTGGGAAGAAGCACCCTCCCCCGAAAAACCCAACTACCGAAGATGCCGATATCTCTCGCCGAGAGCTCGTACACCTTGGACCCCTTGAAATATTCCCGGAATTTCTTTTCTCGGTATTCCCGGCGGAGCTTCATCGTCTTCGTCTGAACCGCCTCAGCTACAGGGAGCTTGTCCACCTTGACAAATGAGTTTGCCACATAGGGAGCGATCAGGCTCGCTATCTCGTTCTTCCGATCGAAAGCGATGATCAGATTGGGACGAAGGAGCTCCACCTTGCTCTGTTTAAGACGATGTGCTCCCTCCCCAGCGATGTAGCCGGTAGTATCTACGATGAGCACCTCTCTTTCCGCCTCTTTGGCGCGTTCGGCGAGCTTCTTCACCCCAACGATGGTGGGAAGGAGATGCCCCATCGGGGAGATGGAACCCACAAAATAGATATACTCTTCACCCTCAGGATAGAGCTTCATCCCTATGGTGGTGGGAGGACCAATGGTGGATTGACCCATATCGGAATCGATCACCGCCACCTTGAGCCCCTGCTTTGAAAGCTCCCCGGCTAAGAACTGAACAAAGGTAGTCTTGCCGGTATCCGCCCCTCCGAGAACGATTACCGTACCCTTCTCGGAGCCGATCTTCTCTACTTCAGTCCGCCAGTCCCTCGGTATCTCCATAATTAGATCACCAACCTCCTTTCCTTATGAAGTATCAGCTCTTTTTAGATGTAATCGCATAAAATGGAGACCATTTCTGCTCCACCTTCTCGCTGCCACAGGCGGGGCAGGTCACCTTCTTCTTATCATGCTCCTCAATACTCATCGTAACGGTAAATTCCTTATCGCAGTTGAGGCATCTGTAATCATATTTGGGCATAGAAAAACCTCCTTTCTCACCCAAAAAGATTACCGCCTCATAAAACCACATTGTATAATAGCAAACTCCTTTAGGGAAGACAACCCGATTTTTCTCCCCTTTTGAGTGAGCTCTTGGGTGGACAAGTAAGGACTTATCCGCTATATTGTTTTTCAAACCGGGTTCTTAATTGGGAACCGGTAAAAATTGTCTTAAGGAGGAAGGGAACTATGGATAAGGAACTTGGGGGAAAGGTAGCGTTAGTCACCGGCGCCTCGAGAGGGATAGGCGCTGCTATTGCCCTCGCCCTTGCCAAGGAAGGAGCTAAGGTAGCGGTAAACTACAACAAACAAAAGGAAAAAGCGGAGAAGGTGGTAGCGGACATCTATGAACTCGGAGGAGAAGCATTCGCCGTTCAGGCAGATGTGTCCTCCCCCTTAGAGGTTGATCGGATGTTCGATAAAATCGGGGAGAAATACGGTGGGGTGGATATCTTGGTGAACAACGCGGGGATTCACCAACATCTTCCTGCCTACTCCCTCTCCATTGAGGACTGGAAGCGGATAATCGATGTCAACCTTAACGGCACCTTCATCGTCACCCGGAAGGTGATAAATCACATGAAATTAAAGGGTTGGGGGAGGATCATAAACATCTCCTCGATAAGCGGTTTTGCTGGAACCACCGTGGAATGCCATTACGCAGCAAGTAAATTGGGCGTTGTCGGCTTCACCAAGGCGCTTGCCCTCGAGCTCGCCCCATACGGTATAACCGTCAACGCAATCGCCCCAGGGGCGATAGAGACCGATATGCTCGCGGTAAACTCCGAGAAAAGAAGAAAGGAAGTGGTTTCCAAGATCCCGGTGGGAAGGATCGGCATCCCTGAGGATATCGCCCACGGCGTTCTCTTCCTTGCTTCGCCAAAAGCGTCATATATAACCGGACAAACCCTTCATATAAACGGCGGAGAAGGGCTCTACTAATTTAAAGGGATGAACGAGGAGAACGCCCTTTTTGAGGACTATTCCCTCAAGGAGGTACCGAGGGAGAAAAGGGAGCATTGGCTCAATATCGCCTTCGTCTGGGTGGGGGTAGCTATCGTTATGTCCGCCCTCCTTAGGGGGATGATGGTGGGGATGGGGCTCGGCTCTATCTCCTCTCTCCTCTTAGCCTACGCCCTGGGGGAGGGAATCCTAATCGTAATGATGGGGCTCACCGGCTATATCGGCGCCAAACTCGGGCTTTCTACCCCCCTCATCGCCCGGCGTTCCTTTGGTGAAGCGGGGTCTTATATCATCTCGCTATCGATCGCCTTATCCCTGCTCGGTTGGTTTGGGGTTCAGGCATCCCTCTTTGCAGAGACAATCGCCACCTATACTCAACTTCCCCTCTCTCTTCCCCTTGCCTCCTTTCTCGGAGGTTTGTTGATGATGCTTCCGGTAATCGTGGGCTTTAAGGGGCTAAAGAATTTATCCTTCCTCGCGGTTCCCCTTATGTTAGCGATATTCATCTATGCTGGGATAAAGATGGGGGGAAAATCGCTCCCTAAAGAGATGCTTATAGCGCTTGCCCGAGCTCACAAACCCTCCCCTTATCCTACTACCATCGGCGGAGCAGCATCGATAGTTGCCGGTGGGTTTATGGTGGGCTCAGTAACCGCAGCTGATATCGCCCGTTATGCTAAACCGCGGATGAAGGATATATTCTACGCTGCCTCAACTGCAATGGGCGTCTCTGCCTTCCTCCATTTTGTGGGTTCACTTTTAGCGATGGGAAGTGGGGTTTATCACGAACATCTGCCCCAATTGATCATCTCCCCTCGCTATCTTGGGCTGGGGCTCCTCGGCTTTATCACCCTTCTTCTTGCCCAATGGACGACTAACGATAACAACCTGTACTCGGCGGTGCTCGCTTTAAACAACATAATCCGGGTAGAAAGATGGAAGCTGACCATCACTGCCGGTATTTTTGCCTCCGCCCTTTCCGCCTTGGGGATACTTGAGCGTCTTTCTTTATTTCTCACCCTCCTCACTGTAGGCATCGGTCCCATCGGTGGGATCATAATAACCGATTTCTATCTCCTGAAAGGAAAATCACTATCTTCCAAGGGGAGAAGCCTTTTAGTAAAATGGAAGCCGGAAGCGCTTATCTCCTACTTTCTCGCTTTTGCCATCGGTTGGCTTACTTCGGGGCATCCCTTTACCCCTACAATATTCCCCTTTTCGGTATTTGCCTTTAATAGTATCATTTCAGCGATTATCCTTTACTACCTATTAACAAAAATTGTAAGGAGGAAGGGATAGATGGCTTTTTCTCAAACAATTGAGGCGTATGACCTCCTCGATTCCCCAAAAGCTTCGGGGGAGCGGGTAAGGGAGGCGTTAAGGCAAAGAGGGGTAGTTGAGATCGAGGTAAGAAAGCTAAAAGGGGGAAAGGGGGAAACCGACTTCGTCAAAATAATCTTCCCCGGCACAAGCAGTAAGAGAAGCGGAGGAGACGCCCCTACCCTCGGGGTGATCGGTCGACTGGGCGGTATTGGAGCAAGGCCCCATAAGCTGGGGCTCGTCTCCGATGCTGATGGAGCAATAACCGCCATCGCTACCGCTTTTAAACTGGCTGATATGGTGAAGGAAGGGGATATCCTCGCTGGAGATGTTATAGTTAGTACCCACATCTGTCCCACTGCTCCGATAAAGCCGAGGAAACCGGTAGATTTTATGGATTCGCCGATAGAACTATCTTCGATCCTTGATTATGAGGTAGATCAATCAATGGAAGCCATTCTCTCCATCGATGCCACCAAGGGGAACCGGGTGATAAACTATCGCGGATTCGCCATCTCTCCAACGGTGAAGGAGGGTTACATCCTCCGGGTGAGTGAGGATTTGCTCGACATAATGGAGCGGGTTACCGGCAGAGCGCCTCGGGTATTTGCCATTACCACCCAGGACATCACTCCTTATGGAAATGGGATATATCACCTAAACAGCATAATGCAACCTGCCACCGTAACCAAGGCTCCAGTGGTGGGAATAGCGATAACCACTGAAGTAATGGTTCCCGGCTGCGGCACGGGAACCAATCAGGTGATAGATATTGAACAAGCGGTAAGGTTCATTATCGAGGTAGCCAAGGAATTCGGAGAGAAAAAGGCAAAATTTTACGACGAAAACGAATTCTCCCGCTTAGTTGAACTCTATGGTCCTCTCGATCAACTTCAGCGTTTAGGGGATTAGTCTCAACCTGAGCTTGGAACCCTCCATATAACAATAAATGCAAAGAGGAATTTAACATTCCTCTTTTTAAGGATAAAAACTTATTGCATAAAGGGAAAAATCGAGTAGTTCGCCTCCTTACTACTTAATGTTCTTCAGATCTTTTCCTGGCTTAAACCTGATCGCCTTCCCTTCAGGGATGCGGACCTCTTCCCTTGTCCGTGGGTTTCGCCCTATACCCTTCTTCTTATCCCTCACTTCAAATACTCCAAACCCCCTAAGTTCTATCCTCTCCCCTCGGCTGAGCGCCTGTGCCAAGGCATCAAAGACCGCATCTACCGCCTCTCCTGCCTTGGTTTTGGTAATCATCAACCTATTCGCCACTATGGTCACTAAATCCTTCTTAATCAAGATGACACCTCCTTACGCTATTAAAGGCTCCAGCCGGTTATTAAAAGGATTATATCCTCCCCCCTAAAATCACGATAACGAAACCCTTATAACAAAGAAGCAGAGATTTTGTCAAGCCGTTTCCTTAGGTAAAAGAAGGATTTTCAATTTTTTCCTCCAACGATCGCTCAGATCTCCATTCTGGTGATAAGGCTTCCCAAATTAGGGAATTCAATATCTCGCAGTCGTTTGATCAGGAGTGAGTAAGACGCAGAAATATAAAGGCTTATTCCGATAAAGGTCTTCTTCTTGAAGCCGAGGACGAAGACGAAATGATTCGGCTTCCCCTTGGTCTCCTTGAGATCATCGATCACGAAGTCGACGAACTTTTCCATCAATTTTATATGGTATTCTTCACTTTTCTCGTAGATCTGATACTGGATCTCAAAGGCGAGCTCGTATCCTTCTTCTTTAATCGATGGGACATCGCCAACCTTCCTCGTCTCACTAAACTTGTAGGCATTGTGCTTCTCAGAAAAATAATATCTAAGCCAATAATAACTCATCTTAGTAGCTTCTATCCTCCCCTGTTTCTCTGGAAGCAATTAGAGCGTATTTCACCCCAAGGGGACCGATCAGCTCGTTGATTATCACTCCTCCGAGGACCACCGCTGTAACCAATTCTATAAGCTGGGGGAAGGAGGAAAATTCATCCCGCAGGGTCAAAAGAAGGCTTATGCTTACACCTCCCATAGGTAAGGTAGCAAATCCGGAGTAAAACCGTACATTCTTCTTCGCCGAGGCGATAACGGCACCACAGAAGGAACCGCTCATCTTCCCCAATGCCCGAATGCCAAAGAATATCAACACCAACCACCAGTTTTTAAAAAGGAAAGTAGTGTTAAGACTCGCACCGGCGAAGACAAAAAAGACGATATAAAGAGGAAGTTCCAGATCCTCGAACACGAGAAATACCTCCGGATCCACCCCATAGTTTACCACTATCATCCCCACTATCAAATCGATTAGAATAGGAGAAAAGTGAAACCATCTTTCCAACTCAAAGGAGAAAAAAATAAAACCGAGAAATAAAACGATCATCTCCTGTCTCTTGGGAATGAAACGGAGTATATAGACCAGGATAAATCCGAGCATAACCCCAAAACCAACTGAACCAAAAAGCTCTAATAAGGGGAATAAAAGTGAGGAAAGTTTTATCTTCCCGAGAAGATCAACTTTGGCGATCAAGGAAATGAGATTGTAAACTACGATAGAAGCAGCATCAGAGAGCGCCACCACTGCAAGCAAGGTGTAGGTAAACTCTCCTTTCGCCTCGAGCTCCCTTATCACCGAGGCAGTGGAGATGACTGCGGTGGAAGTACCCAGAGCGCCGATGAGCAAAGCTATAGGCAGGGAAAAACCCAACAGTTTAATACCAATAAAAACAAATAAGAAAGAAAAGATCATCTGGAATATAGTTATTGCGAGAACGCTCTTCGTTATCCTTCTCAATCGGCTGAATCGAAGCTCTCCCCCAATTATCAAAGCGATGAGGCCAATACCGAGATTTTTAACCGGGGTAAGACTGAAATTGATCTCGGGGGAGATAATATTGATCAGAGATGGACTAAAGATTATTCCCACAATGAGATAGCCGGTGATCGAAGGAAAGCCAAGCTTTTTAAATAATTTCCCTCCAGCGATACCTAAAAGAAGGGTTAACGCCAATGCCAACCCAATCTGACTGATGAACTCTCCTGAAAAATTTTGCCACATAGTTTTTCTATATTACCAAAAAAGGTCTCAGTTTATAAAGAAAAAACGGCTCTACCCAGCAAATAAGCCCAGATGAACTATCTTAAAAAATAATTCAACCTTTATCTTGACATATAAAAATCTTTATTTAAAATACTGATAGAATGAGGAGAGGATTGGATAACCATTTAACTCAAAACTAAAAGGGGGAGAAAGGTGAGATTGTTTTATGGTCTAATGATTGCCTCCCTTCTTCTAGGAGGGATATCCTCCTCAACCACCAAGTTCACCCGCCACAGCTTCATCGTGATCGAGAAGCCGGGAGAGGCTATTGAGGTAAAGGTAGGGGATATGATCGAGATAACCACCCCTATGTTCCCACTCATCCCCGAGAATCTGGGAAAGAAGTTTGAAATGAACTACGATCAAAAAAATCTTCGCCTGATAGGCGAGCTACCACCAGGAGTAGAGGGGGTTATGGGAAGGGAGTATTACTTCAAAGCGGTCTTTGCCGGCACTTCCTTCATCGAGATAACGGTAACCGATGGAAAGGGAGAGGTCTTAGAGAAGTACCATCAAGACATTGTGATCAAAAAATAGGCTTTTATTTGGAGTAAGGTAGGTTAAAAACCTAACCTAATTAAAGGAGGTGTATTATGGGGTTTAGGGGGAGAAGGTATATCCTACCTTTGGTTATCGTAGCCCTTTTGGGAGTTGCCTTTCTCGGCGCCCAGATCAAGATCCAGAAGGTCCAAAAGGTCCAGATAAAGCCGAAGCTCATAAGGGCAAACCCAGTCCTCCTCCGCCAGATGTACTATGTGAGAAAAAATGTCCCCTACATCAAGATCCTGAAGAGAAAGGAGATCCCACTTATCCCCTTAAGTATGATGCGGATTGAAGCGCCGATGAGAATAAAAAGGGTCCATAAATCCGAAGGGATGAAGTTCCTGGAGGCAAGCAAAAAGAAATATCCCTCACTCAAGGTGAACTACCTGAAAGTAAACCTCAAGCTGGTTATGGCGTTCATTCGGGCACGGATGGATCATCGTCCCAAGATGACCCCGATCCGCGATCAGGGCCATCGAGGCACCTGCGTTGCCTTCGCCTGTATGGCAGCCCTCGAGCCATTTCCCACCATCCCAGACGATCTTTCAGAGCAATACGCCTACTACATCATAAAGAGAACGCTTGATCCCAACCCGAGCCCCTGTCGGGATGGTGTAGCCACCTGGCGGGCAGCAGATGTCTTGAGAAGGCAAAGCGTGTGCGAGGAGAGATACTGGAGGTATAATAAGAATCGCTGGAGTTATCCCAACAAATCCTGCATCGACAACCTCACCCAGGCACCACCACCATCCGCTGCCAGAAGAAACGCCCATTATGGCATCCAGAGTTATCGGCTCATCTTCGACGACGGTCCCACCGGCGCTACCAGCATAAAGAATGTCGATTACCTCAAACGGATTATCTTCGCCGACTACAATATCGTGATCGGTCTTTATGTGGCAGGTACCGATTGGGGAGATGGAAAGGGGATAATCCGTGTTCAATACGATGCTCGTGGAAACCCAGTTTCCCCGAGAGGCGGACACGCGATGCTCATTTGCGGGTATAACGATAAGGATCAGTATTTCATCGTGAAGAACAGCTGGGGTCCAAGTTGGGGACACTCGGGATATGCCTACATCAGCTACAACTACATCCGTCAGTATGCGAAGTACGGGTTCTATGTGATAAGAGCGCGGACAAGGTAAAAAAGGAAACGAGATTAAAGCGAGGGGCGCAAGCTGCGCCCTCGCTTTTTCTCTGCTACTTCTCGAAACTGGCTACCAGCCCGATAAAAGCACCTACGGGGAGAAAAAGAGGGGAAAGGCTCCGTTTACCAGGAAAAACGGTGGTCTGATAGAGGATCTCCTTTATCCTGATCCCCCTTTCCTCAGCCACCTTAAGAACCAATCTCCTCAGGTTAAACGGGGAGTAGAATCGGGCATAGCGGTAAGGGTTTTCTCGGCCAAGGAGAAGTTCTATCCTCCTTCTCATCCCGGTGGGACTTAGGCTGTTTAGCACGCCGAGGATGATCATTCCTCGCCCTACTCGAAACATCTCCCCTATCGTTTCTGCTGGTTCCTTTATGAACTCGAGGGTGGTGATGGCGGATACGATATCAAAGGAAGAGGAAGCAAAGGGAAGCATCACCGCATCTCCAAGAATGTAGGGCAAGCGCTCGTTTTTCCTTGCCTCTGAAAGCATAGCAAAGGATATGTCAAGCCCAACCACATCATAGCCTAAGGAAGAAAAAAAACGGGTGAAATAGCCCGTACCACAGCCTACCTCGAGGAGGCGTCCCTCACGGTTTCCAGGAAGAAGTGATGAGAGAAGAGCTTTTTCCTGCTCGGCGATGATCCTCCCCCTCGGCGTACGGTACCACTTCTCATATCCCTTAGCTATCTCAGGAGAATGCCACCATTCCCTTTCCATACCTCCTCCTCTTTTCCATTATAACCTCTTCGTCAACTCGGTTTTTCATCTTATTGACAAACGGAGGATAAATGATAGGATAAGATGAAAAAATTTTTATACAGGAGAGAGGGAGATGAAAAAAGAGGTGCTGAAGATAGACGGGGAAAACCTTACCCTCAATGAGGTGATCGCGGTAGCAAGAAAGGGAAAGAAGGTCGCCATAGCGGAAGAGGCAAAGAAGAGGATGGAGAAGACGAGAAGATGGGTGGAGAAGGTGGTAGCAGATGGAGAGCCGGTGGTCTACGCGATAAACACTGGCTTCGGTTCCTTAGCAGGAAGGAGGGTGCTCAGGGACCCCGCACTTATCAAGAGGCTCCAGCGAAACCTGATCTTAAGCCACTCCGCCGGTGTCGGTGACCCCTTTCCTCTTGAAGTAGTGCGGGCAGCGATACTCCTTCGGGCAAACACCTTAGCCAAGGGAAATTCCGGGATAAGAAGCGAGGTAGTGGAAAACCTCCTCTCGCTTTTAAACAACGATGTCATACCCAAGGTGCCGATGAAGGGATCGGTGGGGGCAAGTGGGGATCTCGCTCCCCTCGCCCATATCGTCCTCGTCATCTCGATGGACCCGGAGATGGAACCGGAAGAAGAAGAAAGGATCCTAAAGGAGCTCAGAAGCGGGAACGAGAAAGCAAGGGAAAAGCTCATCTCCTTAAGTGGTGAGGCGTTCGTAAAGGATGGTGAGGGGTATAAACTGATAAGCGGTATCGAGGCGATGGCAAAGGCAGGGATTCCGCGGGTGAAGCTCGAAGCGAAGGAGGGATTAGCCCTCACCAATGGCGCCCAGTTCATCACCGCAATGGGGGCGCTTGCGGTTTACGATGCCATCATCCTCGCCAAATCAGCGGACATAATCGCTTCCCTCTCCCTTGAGGCTATGCTTGGTCTCGAAGCGGCATTCTCCCCCCATCTTCACCGGGCAAGGAGACATCCTGGCTCGATAGCAACTGCGGAAAATATAAGAAGGCTCGTTTCCGGAAGCAACCTGGTGAGGCATATCAAGGAGATAGAGAACTCACGGAACACGATGGAGGAGTTCAGCAAGGTTCAGGACCCATACTCTCTAAGGTGTGTTCCTCAAATCCATGGGGCGAGTAAAGAGGCAGTGCTTTTCGCTAAAAAGAGGATAGAACAAGAGATGAACTCGGCAACCGACAACCCCCTGATTTTCCTCGAGACCGAGGGAAGGAACAAGGCGTTTTCCGGAGGCAACTTCCACGGAGAGCCAGTGGGGATGCCCCTCGACTTCCTCGGTATCGCTCTCGCCAAACTGGGGAACATCGCCGAGCGAAGGGTCTTCCGCCTTACCGATAAGACGCTTAATTATGGCCTTCCCTCCTACCTCATCGATGTTCCCGGTGAAGAGGGGATCCACAATGGTCTGATGATCGCTCAATACACCGCTGCCTCCCTCGTCTCCGAGAATAAGGTCCTCGCCCATCCCTCTTCGGTCGATTCCATACCCACCTCAGAGAGTATGGAGGATGTAGTCAGTATGGGGACATTTGCCGCGAGAAAGGCACTCGAGATAGTGGAAAATACGGCATATATCCTGGCGATCGAGGCATTAGCCTCCTCTCAGGCGATCTATCTCCGGCTAAAGAAGGAAAAGGGCAAATTGGGAAAAGGCACCGGACGAGCTTATGAGTTGATAAGGGAAGTCATCCCCCCACTTACCTCTGACCGCCTCCTTTATCCCGATATAGAAGCCTCATACGAGCTCATAAAGAGCGGAAGATTGGTCGAGGCGGTTGAGGAGGCGGTAGGCGAATTACTACTTGAGGCAAGGGGTTGACAAGGATGGTCTTCCTTGATAGGATTGGGGCGATTTTCAGAAAGATTCTTCGCTACTTATGAGGATATGATGATGAGTTCCTTCAAGTTTCCTCCGCCGATATATCACTTCCCCAAAAAGCATCACTTCTACCGCTTCTACCATTGACGCATCATAATTACGATCGTCCGAATGAGGTATCTCAAACTCAAAATCCAGCCAAGGAGAAGACAATGACGAGAAAAAAACAAACTGAGCCCCTTCTTCCCCGGGGGATGCGTGATTTCCTCCCCGAGGAGATGATGCGGAGGAGGAAGGTAATCGAAACGATAAGAGAAATATTCGAACGCTATGGCTACGAACCACTTGAGACTCCGGCGCTCGAGAGGATAGAGGTCCTTGCCGGGAAATACGGCGAGGAGGGGGAAAAGCTGATGTTCAGGGTATTGAAAAGGGGAAGTGGTATCGAAAAACTGGGAAAGGAGATAGAGGAATTAAGGATAACCAACAAGCGAGAGATCATCGATCTCGCCCTTCGCTACGACCTCACTGTTCCCCTTGCCCGGGTGGTTGCCCTCAACCAGGGAAAGATCGCCCTCCCCTTCAAGCGCTATCAAATACAGCCGGTATGGCGGGCAGAAAGACCACAACGGGGAAGATACCGTGAATTCTATCAGTGCGATGTGGATACGGTGGGAAGCCCATCGATGATGGCTGATGCCGAGATTATCACCATCATCAATGAGATCCTCACCAAACTTGGCTTTTCCCGATTCCGCATCCGGATAAATAATAGAAAGGTATTAAACGGCATTGCAGAGAAAGCAGGGGTCCCGGAGGAAAAAGCGATCGACCTCTTCATCGGGATAGATAAGCTGGAAAAGATCGGGCTTTCCGGGGTGGAGGAGGAACTTAAAAACCGGGGTATAGCAAGGGAAGCGATCGCTAAGATCATCCCCATCCTTGAGGTAAAGGGTGATTTTAAAACCGTGCTTTCCGAGGCGGAAAAGCTCCTTTATGGGTCCAAGATAGGGGAGGAGGGGCTTTCCGAACTCGCCGAACTTTTCAACTACGCCACCTCGTTTGGGGTTCCGCCGGGAAACCTCATCCTCGACCTTTCCCTCGCCCGGGGCCTCGATTACTATACCGGTCCCATCTACGAGTCGGTGGTGGATGAACCGAGGATAGGAAGCCTCACCGGAGGCGGAAGGTACGATAACCTGATCGGAATGTTCCTCGGAAGGGACATCCCCGCCACGGGAACGAGCATCGGGATCGAGCGGATAATCGATGCGCTGACCGAGCTCAAGATGCTTCCAGCAGAAAAAACGCTCTCCGAGGTCCTTGTCACCGTGTTCGATAAGGAAAGCTTCCCCGAATCGGCTAAGGTAGCCCGCGAGCTCCGTGATGCCGGGATCAACACCACCATCTACTTCGAACCCGGGGATAAGCTCTCCTCTCAGCTCAAGTACGCCGATAAGCGAGGGATACCCTTAGCAATAATCGTGGGACCGGATGAGATAAAAGAAGGGGTAGTGGCGGTTAAGGACCTCGGTTCTGGAAAACAGGAGAAGGTAGAAAGGAGAAAGCTCATCTCCCTCATCAAGGAAAGAATTAAAGAGGAGGGTCATTGAACTAAACCTTACAATAAATCCTTTTCTATTGGAAACCGTAGCTGAAGGATACCTATATGTATCCAAGAAAAGGATTAGGAAATAAACTATACATCATTTTGGTCTCAGTTCTCCTTTTATATTGTTTTACCCTTAATGGGAGGCTAACCGATAAAGGTGATGATGCAGGCTACATAATCTTAGCCAAATCACTGGCATTGGGTGAGGGATATCGGCTTATCAGCCATCCTGCCCAACCTCCAGAAACCCGATACCCTCCGCTTTTCCCTTTTTTATTGATGCCTTTAGTGCGATCCTTCCCTCAAAATTACCTTATCTTAAAACTCATCCCCTTGCTCTTTTCTCTCGCCACAATCCTGGTCTTCGCCTTCTTAGTGAAAATTCTCTTGCCTCAAAAAGGGAGTGGGATGTTTTTGGTAATCATCGTAGCCATCAGCCCTATAATCGTCGATTACTCCACCCAGTTATTAACAGAGCCGGTGTATGCCTTTTTCTCCTTACTCACCCTCTACCTCTCCCTTTATCTTGATATCAAAGGGGATAACAAACTCTTGATAGCCTTAGCCTTGACTGCAGTAAGTGCCTACTACTGCCGTTATATCGGTATCAGTTTGATTATAGCAATAATATTACTCTATTTAATCCGAAGGAGATATAGGGTATTCCTTTTTCTGTCGTTCCTTATGGTCATCGCCATTCTGCCCTGGATGATAAGAAATAACCTATTGGGAGGAGGTGGCTATGTAGCCTCCTTTCTCCTGATTAATCCCTATGATATCGACGCAGGCACAATAACTTTTATAGGATTTATCAAGAGGCTCCTTATGAACGGGATCCGGTATGGAGGCAAGGTTATCCCAGATCTCATATTCTTTCCCTGGTTAGGAAAGGTCGGTTCTTATAATCCCCTAAAGATTGCCCTCGGTTTAGCTGTTTCCGCCCTTATTTTGCTCGGGTTTTACCGTAATATAAGAACTAAAATAAATCTGTTAAATATCTATACTTTAATTTATTTTTTAATCTGCTTGATCTGGCCCTGGTATGACACCAGATTTCTCGTACCTCTCCTACCCCTTATTCTTCTATTCTTAATCCAAGGGACAAATGAGCTGGCAACATTTCTATCGAGAAAAAAGAGTTTTGGTGAGTCATCCTATAGGAACATCCTTCAAAAAGGGTTGAGAATAGGGGTGATTTTATTCCTCTTATTAGGCTCTGGATGGGTTATATACGAACATCACTGGGGAAGAGGGAGCCCCGAATGGCGGGATTATCACCAGGCTTGCCTCTGGCTACGGAACAATACACCAGAAGAAAGCATAATCCTTTGTCGAAAACCAAGATACACCTATCTTATCTCAGGAAGAAAGGCGATATGTTATCCTTATACTTCGGACGATGAGTATATGATCGAGTTTTTAAAGAAATATCAGCCAGATTACATAATCTTCGATCGTTTGAAAGGAGCAATTGATACCTCTACCCGCTACCTCAAACCCTTCCTTCTTCTCCATCAAGATATATTCATCCCCTTTCACCAAGTTGGCAGTTCCGGCACTTATATTTACAAACGGATTGGTGAACTAAAGGAGAATCGTTGAAATAATTCTTTAATGGACATACCCTAAAGCTTTTAACCGCTCTTTTAAAGCCTTGTTTATCTCTATCGGCTTTCCCTTTCTTCCCTTTAACAGTATTTTGGCTATTTTCTTATTGTTGTCGATGATGGTCTTGACCATTGATCTATATTGCTTCGCTTCAGCTTGATGTAGATTAACGACATTAGAGAGCTCTCCAGGGTCATCCGTCAAATCATAAAATTCCTCTCTTCTCAAATTTGGGAAGTATATATATTTAAACCCCTTGTAAACGATCGACTTTCTCTCCTCGCCTCTATATAGGAATTCGCTAAAGGCTATCCTCTCCTCCTCTCGCTTATGAAGTATTAAAGGAAGAAAACTCTTTCCCTGAATTACACCATGATAATCGATATTTAAAAGTTCTAAAAGTGAGGGGAAAATATCTATCAGCCTTACCTGCTGGTTGACCACCTCTCCTCTTATCGGTTTGTAATTCCCTAAGGAGATTATAAGAGGGACATGGAGCAACTCGTTATATAGGGTATGACCGTGTTCAAATCCCAAATGTTCCCAGAATTCTTCACCATGGTCACTAGTTAGGATAATTATCGTCTTATCATATATATCAAGCTCCTTTAATCTATCGATGAGCCTTCCTACCTCGGCATCGACGAATCTTATCTCGCCCCGATACAAAGCCTCGATATACTCTCTATCCTCCAAGGACAAATGATAATCACCCTCCCTGATGTTAGCAAAGTCCGTTAACCTCGTATTTCTGAACCTTCCCTTATAGCGAAGGTCCTCTATATACCTCGCTGGAGGATGGTAGGGAATATGAGGGTCTGTGTAGTGAACCCAAAGGAAAAAGCGCCTTTGAGCGTTACTATTAAGCCAATTTATAGCTTCATCGGTAATTATATCCCCTGGGGTGTACCAATGGGGCTTCACATTGGCCCTGATGTGTTTTATAAGTTGCAGAAGAAAAAAACTCTCTGGTTTATAGTAATCTTCATCGAGGTTCTTGAAGCCAATAAATCCCTTGGTAAACCCTTCCTCCTTCGTCAAATGAGGATTGGATAGGATAGCTTGGGTAAAATAACCCTTTTTCCGCAAAACCTCCGGCAATCTCGGAATTGAGTCTCCTATCCGCTTGAATCCCTTCTTCCTTAGCCCTGAGATTCTCTCTCCCCCTTTGTGCACCGAAGGATATAAAGAGGTGAGAAGTGAAGCAAGGGAGGGAGTGGTCCAAGGGGCTTGGCTGATCGCCTTCTCAAATAGGATGCCCTCCTGGGCTAATCTATCAATGTTCGGTGTCTTTATCCTTTTATAACCATAACAGCTTAAATGGTCGGCTCTCAATGTATCTATGGTAATAAGGAGAATATTTGGAAGATTCTCCCTGGGTAGATCGACTGTTTGAAGCTCTTTTAAACCTACCGGTTGCAGATAATCTGATTTAAGGAAGAAGAAACCAGCAAAGCTAAGTAAACCAACTCCTATTAAGAAAGCCACTCCCTTCAGTGACGGTTTTATAAAGATATATAAAAGGTTTAACGATACCAATAAACCAGAAAAGAAAAGGGCATTAAAAATTAACAGCTTGGATAGATTCTGGGACAAATTATGGTATTTTCCCACATACAACCAAATAATGGGAAGTATGCTCAAAAGAACTAATGTGGAAATGTAAAGGTTTAACAACGCCTTACCTTTATAAATACCAAAAAGCTTATATAAAACCATCAGAAGCAGGAGAAAAATCGTTCCTATTCCTATATCGGCTAAGATGGAGGCTGGAGATTTGAAGGAAGGTAGAAACCAAACATTTATTTCAAATAGAACAAACAGGAAGGGGAAAATAACGATGGAGAACGCTCTATAAAGACCTCGAATATCAATCCTGGATTTTGTAGGCCTAAATTTATCCAAAAAGTAGAAGACCAATCCGAATAATACCCCAGCCAATAAGCCGAGAAGGGAGTAAATCATCAAAGCCAAAAGGACCTTACCCCCTGGTATGGAATTACCTATAACTATATTCTCCAGATACTCGGCTAAGTAAAATAGCACCCCGGCTGAAATACATAAAAAAAGACCTTCCCGGATGTATAGGGAAGGCTTTTTGGTTCGTCTTTCTCTCATTGCTCCAGCAAAATAATACTAATCTCCCCTCATCACTCCTAACCGTTCCAATCTCGCAAAACGAAATACTCTCTACAAATAAGCCATTGAAAATTCTACCTCTTTTGGATAAGACTGTCAAGCAAATGAGACAGGAGACACCAAAAGTAGAGGCACCAAACACTATACCTATAACTTAGCGGTTTATACCAACAGGATAAGGCAAAAAGAAGAAAAGGTCATTCCTTATTATCAAGGTAAAAGACAGAAACTTTGGGGAGATCTTTAGGAGCAACATTTTCTCGAGGACATTACATCGCAAAGCGGTAGGTGAATTTCACCAAGAACACATTCTCGCCTGGGGCGGTGAAGAGATCCCCGAAATCGCGCCAGAACCTGAAATCGCCGGGATGAGAATAATCGGCTCTCTTCTGGGTCCAGACGAAATAGAAAACGGAACCAGGGGAATACTCCCAGCGTAAGACCGCAGTTCCCCTAAGAGATTTATAATTGAAATCGGGATCAGAGAAGGAAAACGGTTCTGCTGGACCAGCACCATCCGGATCAACGGTGTACTCTTCGCCATCGTAGCTGATGGTTGAGCCATCAGCCTTGCCGAACTCGTTAAAATCGTAGCTCCTCGCTCTCGCAAGCTCCTTGAAATGGTCGTACTTCCCCACCGCGATGAACGGCTGGAGGTAGAACTGGAGGCTCAACTTCGGGGTGAAGGTCCAGTTCAACCTTATAGAGGTGGAAACCGTCCTCTGGATGATTTCAGCAAAGATGTAGCGGGCACCGTAGGTGGCGGTCATCAAAGGATCATCCACCTTGGTTACCCACTGGGCAATATTATAACGGTAATTATATCTCGGACCAACGGAGAACTCGATGTTGCTTCTCGGCTTAAACCGGAGGCTAACCTCCCAATTAAAGTTCACCCCGCCAGCATTATCGGAAAGATACTCTCCATTAAAGGAAAGCACTATTGGCTTTCGCCTATCGCTATCGGCACGAAGCCTCATCATCTTAAGGGCTGGACTTAGGGCTAAAGGACCACCTCGAGTCAGGGTATTGTCCAAGCATTCGGGTTGATAGACCCCCAATAGATCGAAGCTCCAATAATTAAGAAGACGGAAGTTGAACTCGATAAGGTATAGATCCTCCAGTTTATTCCCTCCAAAATCATAGTTCCTGCCGTTGCCGGCAGCGATCCACCAATTTCTGAACACCTTTCCCGGGATAAACGAGGCATATCCCACTACCAAATGGGCATTTATTAAGTCGCTTCCCCTACCTTGAAAACCGAGATCGCTCACATCAAACCCAGGGGATAACGCCCCGAGGGCAGCATTGAACATCAAATTGCCCCTCTCCCTGCTTAACGCCATCCGCATCCCCCAACCAGAGAGGGAGGTAGCCTCCTCATTGAGATGAAGATAGCTGGCATCAGGACGCTGAAAATAGTGCAGCGAGGATTCCTGAACCCCAAGGATAGCCTCCTTGCTCCCATTGAGCCTCGTTCCCCCTACCCAGCCGTTTAGTGCCCAGTTTCTCTTTTTATCGAGGAATGTCCAGCCATCTACCCCAAAGGCGAAGGCGTCCTTGGTCAGGATATCGCGCAGCTCATCGGTCCTTAGGTCCCTGATAGCGGTAGTAGCGATGAAACCGAGCCCCTGTCTCCCCTGATTGAGTTCCCGCTGAACCCGGAAGATCCCATAATAGGTAAGGGGCTCCACCTCCTCCTTGAGCCTCTTCCCATCCTCATCGATCTCAGCATACTCCCTGCTGGTAACTGCGTTTATGATCCCGAGGTTCCAGCCACCACCTATCTTGCCGGTGATCTTAGCTGCCCCTAAAATGGTCGTCCACTCGGGGAACTTGACATAGCCATCGCTCGATACCTCACCCTGAGGGGCTCTTCCTATCCGTCTGCTGTAGAAGAAGGTGGGGTTGGGCCAATTGATATTGATATCCCGGGTGATCCCACCTCTGCCGAAGTTCCGGAAGATGCTCGAGCCCTCGATGAAGAAGGGACGCTTCTCCTCGTAATAGGTCTCGTAGGCGGTAAGATTGATCACCGCAGGGTCAACCTCCACCTGGCCAAAGTCCGGGTTAACCGTAGCGTCGAGGATGAGATTGGTCCTAAGACACATCTTCAAATCCAAGCCCATATTGGCTCGGTATGCCCTTCCAGTGAGAAAGGGGTTTCCTTCCTCAGAGGGCATAAGCTCCACTTCTCCTACTCCGTAGGGGAGGAGTTGAATGTATCTTCCCGGACTAATGCCTTCTACCCCAACCAGCTTGGCAAAATGGGAGACATAGCCACTTTCCTTTTTGGGAATCCAGACAAAGGTGTCCACCTCGTTCTTCCTTCTTATCGTTCGAGAAAAATCGACGCCCCAGATATATGAGCTTTTCTTTGGGAACCGCAATTGATGGTAAGGGATGCGGATTTCGACCGTCCATCCCTTATCATCCACCCTCGCTGCCCATTCCCAGACGCCGTCCCAAGAGTAATCGCGCCAGCTATCGTTGTACAAGGTGGCATCGGCGATGGAACCAGCAGGGTTCACCGCGAAGAGGAAACCACTCCTTCTATCGAAATAGGGATCAATGGCGAACTCAAACCAATCGGAATCAACCCGGTCATCCCTTCTTCCAAGACGGCTTACGATGAGATCGGGATGAGAATCGAAAAGCCGGGCGGCGACATAGAGTGCCTCTTTATCGTAAGCCACCCATACCACCGTCTTCTCGGTTGGTTTTCCCCCATCTATCGGATCCGATTGGACGAAATCACTGTAACCCTTTCCCTGCCATACCTCTTCGTTCAGCATCCCATCTATCTTGATCGGGCTTTTGGCGAATACCGCCTTTATCACCCTCTCCCTCGGCTTCTTCTTGATCTCCTTCCCCAAAAGGAGCGTGGGTAAAAGGATTATGAGAATTATGATTGCCCCTTTCTTTATCATCAGAACCTCCTCGCTATTATCGGAAGTCAAGTTCTGTCCTTTTCAAAACCGCCTCATAAAATAAAACGCTCAGTCGGAGGAAATGGTTTAGGTTAAGGCGGAAAAAATTATTTTGCTATATAAGGGGAACAATCTGAATGAAATCGCTTAACCTAAAACACTAACGAGCTTCTCCACCACGAGGTCGAGCTCCTCGTAGGTGATGGTCAATGGGGGAAGAAGCCTTATCACCCTCGGTCCTGCAGGGAGGGCTAACACCCCTTCCTCCATCAATCTTATAAGATAGGGCTTGACCTTCTCCTCCAACTCGATCCCTATCATCAAGCCCAGGTTCCTTATCTCCCGCACCTTGGGAAGACGGTAACTTCTTAGCTTGGTTATAAAGTAATCTCCCTTCTCCTCTGCCTTCTTCGGCAGGTCGTTCTCCACGATAAAATCGATGGTAGCGATGGCGGAAGAGCAGGAAAGGGGGTTCCCCCCAAAGGTGGAACCATGCCTTCCTTTAGGTATCTCCACCTTATGGGAGCAGAGGACCGCTCCCATCGGCACCTCTCCTCCTATCGCCTTGGCGAGGCACATTATATCGGGCTCGATCCCAAAGTGCTCGATGGCGAACATCCTCCCCGTCCTTCCGAAACCGGTTTGAACCTCATCTATTATCAACAGGATCCCCTCCTTATCGCAAAGCCTCCTCGCCTCTTTAAAAAACTCTTTCCTCCCGATGTTTACCCCGCCCTCCCCCTGAACCGGCTCGAGGATGATCCCCGCTATCCTCTCGTTCACCTTTTCCCTTAGACCTTCCAAGCTATTGAAGGGGATGAAGTGGAACCCGGGGACGAGGGGCTCGAAGTCCTTTCGATACCTATGGTTGAAGGTGGCACTTAGCGCTCCCATTGTTCGCCCATGAAACCCTTTCATCGCAGCGATGAACTCCTTCCTCCCGGTGGTGAACCGGGCGAACTTTATCGCTCCCTCCATCGCCTCTGCTCCCGAATTGCAGAGGAAAGCACGACTTAGATTCCTCGGCGCAATGGAAATAAGCTTCTCAAGGAGGAGAGCTCGTTTATCATTGTAGAATATGCCCGGGCAGGTGATGAGCTTTCTCGCCTGCTCGGAAATCGCCTCCACCACCTTCTCGTTCCCATGCCCGATGTTTGCTACCCCATGGCCCGCTACGCAGTCGATGTATTCCCTCCCCTCTGCATCCCAAACC